>CAXNFZ010000006.1:0-27863 GCA_964201495.1 Chloroflexota bacterium
GAAGCGTGGACCACCGTCGCCGATCGCCACGACGTAGTGCTCGTCATCGCCGGGCACATCGACCCGCGCTACATTCATCAGCTGAACGCGCCGGCCGTGCGGTTCGTCGGCCCGGTCAGCGACGCCGACGCCGCAGCGCTCTACTCTGCCTGCGACGCGTTCGTCTTCCCTTCGCTGTACGAGGGCTTCGGCCTCACCCCGCTCGAAGCAATGTCATGCGGCGCACCCGTCATCTGCTCGAACACCTCGTCCCTGCCGGAAGTCGCCGGCGATGCCGCATTCCTGATCGACCCGCACGATGTCCATGCGATCACCACAGCCATCACTCGCCTGCTCGACGACGACGCACTGCGCGCCGAAATGCGCGCGCGCAGCCTCGCACGCGCAGCGACATTTTCCTGGGTGCACACCGCCCAGGCCACGCTGAACGTCTACAGAAAATTGCAGTGAATCACGCGCTCACTCCCATGCACATCGTTCACATCTATAAAGACTACGCGCCGGTGCTCGGCGGCATCGAGAATCATATGCGCGATCTGGCCGAAGCCCAGGCCGCCGCCGGCCACGACGTGACCGTGCTCGTCACTCAGCGCCGCGGCCTGCCCGCCGCGGACGAACGCATCGCCGGCGTGCGCGTCGTCAAGGCCAGACGCCAGCTCGACGTGCAGTCCGCGCCGATCGCCGCCGCGTTTCCACACCTCGTGGCGCAGCTGACGCGCGGCGCCGACATCGCTCATCTGCACGCGCCCTACCCGATCGGCGAGGCGTGCAACCTGCTCTTCGGCCGCGCTCGCCGCACCGTCGTCACCTGGCACAGCGACATCGTGCGGCAGAAAACGCTGCTGCGCTTCTACGCACCGCTGCTGCGCCGCGTCCTCGCGCGCGCCGATCGCATCCTGCCCACCAGCGAAATCTATGCCCGCAGTTCGCCCTGGCTGCAGCCGCACCTCGACAAATGCACGTACGTGCCGCTCGGCATCGACCCGCAGCGTTTCGCGCCGATCGAGCGCACGCTCACGCGCGCCGCCGAGCTGCGCGCCCAGTGGACCGCCGGCCTCGACGCGCCGCTGGTCGTCCTCAGCGTCGGCCGCCTGCGCTACTACAAGGGCCTCGACGACCTGATTCGCGCGCTGGTCAAACGGCCCGACGCCCTCGCCATCATCGCCGGCGACGGGCCGATGCGCGCTGAATGGCAGGCGCTCGCTGAATCGCTCGGCATCGCCGCGCGCGTGCGCTTCGTCGGCTCCCCGAGCGACGACGACCTGCCCGCCTGCTTCCACGCCGCAGACGTCTACGCACTGCCCGCCAACGTGCGCGCCGAAGCGTTCGGCATCGCCGTCCTCGAAGCCATGGCCAGCAGCCTGCCGGTGGTCACCACCGAAGTCGGCAGCGCCACGTCGTGGATCAACCAGCACGACGTCACCGGCTGCGTCATTCCGCCGCGCGACCCGGCAGCGCTGGCGAACGCGCTCGGCCAGCTGCGCGACCCGGCGACGCGCCGCCGCATGGGCGACGCCGCCCGCGCGCGCGTGCTGGCCGAATTCACCCGCGAACTCATGGTGCAGCGCGTGCTCGCGGCGTATGAGTAGACGACGGACGACAGCTACCCTCCGTCATTCGTCCCCTCACTTCGCTCAGGGCAGGCTGTCCGCCGTCTGCTGTCCACCCCTCACTTGCATCAGTTTAGTGAACCGTATAACATAACCGCCATCGCGTTTATGGACAGTTCGCAAGTCGCCCCATCCTCCTCCGCCGCAGCGGAGAAGCCCTCGTTCGAATTCAAGAAATCGCTGCGCCTGATGAAAAGCTACACCTGGTTTGCGCCAGCGTGGGCCTTCGTCGTCGGCGCAGTGGCCAGCCACAGCGTGCGCTTCGATCTCTTCGGCGATCCGGCCGGAACGCTGCTCAGCGTCGGCCGCATCGCCATCGGCACCCTGATGGCCGGCCCGCTGCTCACCGGATTTTCGCAGGTGCTCAATGACTGGTGCGATCGGCATGTCGACGCGATCAACCAGCCTGAGCGGCTGATCCCTTCGGGGCAGGTCAGCGCAGCGCAGGTGCGTGTGACGATTCTGGCGCTCATGGTGGCGGCGCTGGCGGTGGCTCTTTTTCTGGGCCTGCCCGTCTTCTGGGCGGCTTTGGCCGGCGTAGTGCTGGCTGCAGGCTACTCGATCGAGCCGCTGCGCTTCAAAAAGAACGGCTGGATCGGCAACCTCGCCGTCGGCCTGTCGTACGAAAGCCTGGCGTGGGTCGCAGGACATCTGGCGTTCGACCCGACGCTGAGCAGCGCCGGCGCGACGCAGAGCATGCTCCTCGCCATCATCTACGGCCTCGGCGCGCACGGCATCATGACGATCAACGACTTCAAGAGCGTGGTGGGCGACCGCCTGCTCGGCCTGCGCTCAATTCCAGTGCTGTACGGCGAAGCACAGGCCGCGCGCATCGCCGTGATCATCATCAACGCTGCGCAGCTCGCGGCCATCGCGCTCCTGCTGGTCTGGGGACACTGGATCGTGGCCTCGTTCATTGTGCTGTTCATCGGCATGCAGCTGCCGCAGCAGATTCAACTGATTCGCAATCCCACGCAGCCGCAGGCGGTGCGTTACAACATCGTCGCCATTCCCCCGTACGTGTGGGGCATGCTCGCAGCGGCAATCGGGCTGGGGTAGTTCACGGAGGAAAACTATGGCACGCGTACTAGTTGTCGGTGCATCGATCGGCGGCAGCATCGCCGCAGACACGCTGCGTGATCTCGGGCTCGACGTCGTCCTGCTCGAG
Source organism: Chloroflexota bacterium (assembly GCA_964201495.1). Classification (GTDB taxonomy): domain Bacteria; phylum Chloroflexota; class Anaerolineae; order J036; family Brachytrichaceae; genus CANJQH01. Next base: position 2,779 of record CAXNFZ010000006.1, read on the forward strand.
CGCGATCTCGAATACATCAAACCCTGCGGCGGCGCAGTTCCGCCATCGGCCTTCGACGAATGGAAGCTCCCGCACGATCTGATCGACCGCAAGGTCACCACCGCCGTCGTCGTCTCGCCGCGCCACGAAAGTGAATTCCCCGTCGCCAGCAGCCATCCAAACCCGGCGCAGGATTTCATCGCCATGGTGCGCCGCGAAAAGTTCGACCGCTACGTGCGCGACCGCGCCGTCGCCAAGGGCGCCGAGCTGATCGAAGGCAAGCTCGAATCCCTCGAGATCGGCCCGTCCGGCGTGCGCGCCGTCTACGAAGATGGCGCCCGCAAGTCTCACGTGATCACCGCCGACGCCGTCATCGGCGCGGACGGCGCATACTCGACCGTGGCGAAGACGCTCGGCCTCGAGCGCCTGCCCATGGCCGTGGCCTACCAGGAGCGCATTCGCCTGCCCGAGCACGCCATGCAGTACTGGGAGACGCGCGCCGCCCTCTACCTCGGCGACGACGTCAGCCCCGACCTCTACGCCTGGGTCTTCCCCAAGTACGACCACGTGGCTGCCGGCATCGGCGCCGGCGCCGGCAAGACGAAGGAAGCGCGCCAGCTGCTGCACAACCTCAAGACCAAGCTCAAGCACCAGCTCGGTGAAGGCGTCACCGTCAAGCTCGAAGCGCATCACCTGCCGATGGTCCCGCGCAAGTTCCTGTCGTACGACCGCGCCGCGCTCATCGGCGACGCCGCCGGCCTGGTGCAGCAAACCTCCGGCGAAGGCATCTTCTGGGCCATGAAGAGCGGCGACATGGCCGCCCGCGCCATCGCCCAGAATATCGGCAACCTCAGCGCCGCCGCGCTGCGCCGCGACTTCGACAAGCCCTACTGGAGGGCCTATCGCATCACCTACTCCTTCCTCACATTCCTCCAGCGCGTCAGCTACAACAGCGACCTGCAACGCGAAATTTTTGCCCGCATGTGCGACGACCCGGACGTCCAGCGCCTCACGTTCGACGGCTACCTCACCAAGCGCATCACCCCCGCCCCATGGTCTGTCCAAATGCGCATGACCAAGAACTGGTTTTCGACGGCGGCGCGGGAGTGGAGCAGGGGATAGGGAATAGGGGAGAGGGGAAAGGGGAGAGGGATCAGGGATCAGGGTGGGGAAATGTCCGCCAAGTTCGCGGCATGGCACTCCAATGACGCGCATCTCACGGGTGTTTCGCGTGCCCTGACCCCTGATCCCTCTCCCCTTTCCCCTCTTCCCTCTCTCTCCCTCTCTCTCCCTCGTGCTACAGTACGGACCATGAATCCCGCATCCAATCGATACGAAAGCATGCGCTACAACCGCAGTGGCCGCAGCGGCGTCCGGCTTCCGGCGATTTCGCTCGGGCTGTGGCACAACTTCGGCGGCGTCGACGTCTACGAGAACAGTCGCGCCATGATTCACCGCGCGTTCGATCTCGGCATCACGCACTTCGACCTCGCCAACAATTACGGGCCGCCTCCCGGCAGCGCCGAAGAAAATTTCGGCCGCATTCTGAAGCAGGACCTCGCCCCCTGGCGCGATGAGATGGTCATCTCGACCAAGGCCGGCTACTACATGTGGCCCGGCCCATACGGCGAGTGGGGTTCGCGCAAATATCTGATCTCCAGCCTCGACCAAAGCCTCAAACGCATGGGGCTCGAATACGTCGACATTTTCTATCATCATCGTCCGGACCCGGACACCCCGCTGGAAGAAACCATGCAGGCGCTCGACTACGCCGTGCGCAGCGGGCGCGCGCTCTACGTGGGCATTTCGAGCTACAAGCCGGCCGAAGCGAAGCGCGCCGCCGAAATTCTGCGCAGCCTCGGCACGCCACTGCTGATTCATCAGCCGGTCTACAACATGTTCAACCGCTGGATCGAGCCCGAGCTGCTCGATGTGCTCGAAGAAGCCGGCGCAGGCTGCATCCCGTTCTCACCGCTCGCACAGGGCCTGCTCACCAATCGCTACCTCGGCGGCATCGCTGAAGGAAGCCGCGCCAGCAAGCCCCACGGCTTCCTCAAGCCCGCCGGCGTCACCGACGACAAACTCGCTCGTGTGCAAAAGCTGAATACGCTCGCCGAGCAGCGCGGCCAGACGCTCGCGCAGATGGCCCTCGCCTGGGTCCTCCGCGACGACCGCGTCACCTCCGCCCTCATCGGCGCCAGCCGCCCGCAGCAAATCGACGACTGCGTCGCCGCCACGCAGAACCTCGCCTTCTCCGCCGAAGAACTGGCACAGATCGAGCAGATTTTGGCGTAAGCAGCAGGTAGTAGAAAGTGGATAGCAGATAGTGGATAGTAGGCAGACAAGTTTTCTTCACTATCTACTATCTGCTGTCCACTATCTGGGAATGCTCAAAATCCAATTGATGAAACCCGCGAAACACGCCATCGCCCGCCCCCTTCGGGGGCGGGCGATGGCGTGTTTCGCGGATACCAATTGGGCTTTGCGCACTCCCCACTATCTACTCTCCTCTATTCCCATGCTCCCACCTGACTCCTTCAAATCCATCATGCGCCGCTGGGCCGCCACGGTCAACGTGATCACCACGCGCACCGACGACATGATTTACGGCCTGACGGCCACCGCCTTCTCGTCGCTCTCCGCCGAACCGCCGCTGGTGTTCGTGTGCGTCAACCGCAAGAGCCGCACGCATTCGCTCATCGAGAAAAGCGGCATCTTCTGCGTGAATTTCCTTGCGCCGGACATGAAGCACATCTCTGATCGCTTCGCCGGCCGCGTACCGGATGAGGAGCGCTTCAAGGACCTCGCTTACCGCACCGAATCCACCGGCGCACCGGTGCTCAATGATGCCGTCGCCTTCCTCGATTGCACGGTGCACGAGACCTTCGCCTCCGGCGATCACACGATCTTCGTCGGCCTGGTGCAGGCCGGCGCCGTTCAAAAGCCGGACGCAGAACCGCTGCTCTACTTCAGCGGCAAGTACCGCACCCTCGGCGAGGAGATCGCATGAGCCTGGCGTCCATCGCCGCAGCATTCACCCGCGCACACGCTGAAAATCGCGCCGCGCTCATGCCGTACTGGTCGCTCGGCTTCCCCGACGCCGACACGTCCGTGCGCGTGATCGAATCGCTCGCCCGCGCCGGCGCCGACATGATCGAGCTCGGCGTGCCGTTCAGCGACCCGCTTGCCGACGGCCCGGTCATCCAGCGTGCCAATCAGATCGCGCTCGATCGCGGCATGACGGTCGAAAAGTGCCTGGAGCTCACGCAGCGCATCCGCGCCGCCGGCGTCTCCATCCCGCTCATGGCCATGGGCTACCTCAACCCGATCATGGCGTTCGGCGAGGAGCGCTACGTCGAAGCATGGCATAACGCCGGTGCCGACGGCCTGATCGTGCCCGATCTTCCGCCAGAGGAAAGCGACGTGCTCGCTGCCGCCTGCGCCGCGCACGATATGGCGCTGATCCAGTTCACCGCGCCGACCAGCACCGAACGCCGCATTCGCCAGACCGTCGAACGTGCCACCGGCTTCATCTACTCGGTCTCCGTCGCCGGCACCACCGGCGCCCGCGGCGCCCTGCCACCCGACCTGGCCGCCTACATCGGCCGCGTCAAAGCCCGCGCCGGCAACACACCCGTCGCAGTCGGCTTCGGCATCAGCACCGCCGAGCACGTGCGCCAGGTCGGCTCCATCGCCGACGGCGCCATCGTCGGCGCCGCCCTCATCCGCGCCGCAGGCGACGCCGCCGACCCCGCGCAGGCGGCGTTCGAGTTCGTGCGTGAGCTAAAGAAGTAGATGGTGGATAGTGATAGTAGATAGTTATAGTAGATAGTTATAAAAATTGTAACTACTCAGGCCTGAATCAGTATTTCCCGCGAAACGCGCTATTCCTTCCCCCTTCGGGGGAAGGAATAGCGCGTTTCGCGTTGGAAAAATGGATGGCCTGAGTAGTTACTAAAAATTACTATCCACTATTTACTATTTACTATTCTTCCTACATCGCTCGGAACAATACGTCACGGACTCCCAGTCGCGCGCCCATTTCTTGCGCCACTCGAAAGGCCGGTTGCAGACAGAACAAATCTTCGTCGGCAGCTGGCCTTTCTTTTTTCGGGACCCGTTCGCATTCGTGCGTGTCGTCGTCATTTCTTTCCCTTACCTTCCCCACTATCACTATCTACTATCCACTATTTACTATCTACTCTAAACACCACCCCATCCCCTGTCCCATACACCTCCGGGAAGTACTGCTGCTCCGCAGCCGTCGGCATGACCTTGAACTCACCGGCGATCGACGGGCGCACGAGATAGGTGTACTCGTACGAGCCGGCCGGCAGGTAGCTGGCGAAGATCGCCACGCTGTCGTCGCGCACGTCGGTGCGGCTGAACCACCACCAGCCCCAGCCCCACGTCCCGCCGAAGCGCGTCGCAGCCGCGTCGATGTTCTGTGATGCGCTGGTGCGCAGCGACGTGTCAATCGCCTCGACGCCCGCCGGCAGCGGATCGCGCACACGCACGTAGTTCAGGTCCTGCGGCGCTACGATCGTCAACCGCACGCGCACGTTCTCACCGACGCGCGCTGTCGTGATCGCCTCGCACGGCACCTCAGGCTTCGGCGCGCAGTCGGCGCGCTCGTATTTGCGCACCACCACGATGCCACGATCCACGGCCTGCGCCTGTTCGACCGGCAGATACGTCCGCAGGTGCGCAGTGTAGTACATGCGCCCAGCCCCGGCACCGCGCTCGAATGCCAGCGCGTTCGTCTGCCCCTGCAGCATGCGCTCGGCCGCCACGCGCACAGCCTCGGCCGGCGTCGCCGCCTCACCCTGCAGCAGCGCTTCATCGTTCAGCGTCACACGCCACGTGAACTGCGCGTTCGCCTCGCCGCTCGCCGCGATCCACTCGCTCAGCGCCGCTGTCGCCCACGCAGTCTCGTGAGTGCTCTCCCACCAGTCGCCCTGCCGCGCCGTCAGCAGCCAGCGCACCACATTCGGAATCGCTGCTGCGTCCGGCCGCAGCCGCGCCAGCGCCAGCAGCGCCACAGATGTGCTGCGCGTGTTGCCGAAAAAGTTGGCGAAGTCGCGCTCGCGCTCCTGCCAGTGCGCGCCAGTTGCGCTCATCGTCGCTGCCGCCTGCAAATCATCCAGCAGCGCCCCGACGCGCGTGTCGTCGGGCTGCGCTTTCGCCAGCGCCAGCGCCAGCAGCGCGCGGCCGTAGTGTCCAAGCTTCGCGCGCGCTTCATACAGCGCACCGAGCCGCCCAGCATCGGCGAAGCCGGCCTCACCGAGCGCATACAGCACGAACGCGCGCAGATTCGCCTCAGCCGGCGTCGCCAGCTCGCCCGCCGGGCGCGTGCTCTGCGCGATCAGATAATCACGCGCTCGTTCAATCGAACTCTGGTCGTACGTGAAGCCAGCCTGTCGCGCGCGCGCCACTGCCAAAAGTACATACGCGGTCATGTACGGCCGGCTCTCGTCCGCATCCCACCAGCCCCAGCCGCCGTCGCTGTGCTGCGCGTTGAAGATGCGCTGCAGCGCGCGCTGGATCGTCGCCTCGTCTTCAGCGCCGTTTGCGTTGGCGCGCAGCGCCGTCTGCACGATCAGTCGCGACGCAATCGTCTCGAGGCTCTCGTATTCATATTCCTGCAGCGTACGCCCGGCACGCAGAGCCGCCTGCGCCAGCGACGTATCGACCTGCACGTCGAGCGTGCCGCGCCCAGTCGCCAGCCGCTGCGGCAGTGTGATCATCTCGACGCGCGTGCCCTGCTCAGCAACCTCGCCAGCAGTCGCCACAGTCTCCGGCGCAACGTAGTTCAAAATCGGAATGCCGCCGCCCGGAGCCGCCGCCAGCGACGGCATGGCCGAATCCTGCAACGCACCCGACTTCACCGTGAACGTCATCAGCGCCGCAGGCGCATCGACAATCGCCACGTCCCAGTTCACGCGCGCCGCGCCGCGCGCCGGCACACTAATCTTCTGCAGCGTATCGCCCTTGAACACGATGCCGCTGCCTTCCAGATACACCTCGGCCTCGAGCGCCGCGTCTGTGGCGTTGTTCACCACCGCGCCGAGCGTGGCCGAATCACCGACGACGAAGAAGCGCGGCGCCACCGGCCGGATCAGCAGCGGGCGCGCAGCGACGACTTCGTTGCGCCCCTGGCCCACTTTCGTGTCGGGTGTCACCGCACGCGCGTCGAACACCCACGTGGTCAGGTTGTCCGGCAGCACGATCTGCACGCGCGCGCGCCCCTGCGCGTCGGTATTCACCGCAGCTGCCCAATGCGCAGTGTCCTTGTAATTCTGGCGAATGAATACGCTCTCAGCACCGCCACCGCCGCCGCCACCACCCTTCGCCGTGAGCGCCTTCTCCATCGCCTGATTCAAACGGTCGACGTTGACGCTCAAACTATCGGCGGTGCGCACGCTTAGCGGTCGCAGTCCGTAGAACGTGTCGAGCAGCACGCCGCTGTTCGGCGCTGCCAGGCTCAGCACGGCCTTGTCGACGAGCGCCAGCGACAGCTCAGCCTGCACAGGTTTGCCGTCAGCATCGGTCACAAGAATGTCGTACGTAGCCGTGTCGCGCGGGCCGTACTGCGGCTTGTCAGATGTGATTTGCACAGTCAGCGCGAACGGCGCCGGGTCGACGCGAATCTGCACGTAGCCAAGCTTGAACGCCGCCGGGCCGTTCGCATCAGCCGCCTTCGACAGCAGCACGCTGACGTACGCGTTCGGCGTCAGGCCTTCGTCGATCGGGATCTCGAGCACGTCGCTGTTGCTGTTCAGCACAATGTTGCGGCGCACGAGAATGTTGCCGCGCTCGACGGTCAGCAGCGCCTGCACTGCACCCTGAAACGGCGTCGGCACCAGCACGCGCGCGGTCTCGCCGATGCGATACGAATCCTTGTCCGCCGTCAACGCAATTCGATCGTTGTTGTCGACGCGCCACGAGACGTACTCGCCGCCGCTCGAAACGTAGAACGACGTCGCGCCGACGACGGCGTTTTCTCCCGCCGCAACCAGCCGATATTCGCCGCCGCTCTCCGGCGTGAAGCTCACGCGCGCGCGACCGTCGGCATCGGTGCTCAGCGTCTCGCTGATCACCAGCGTGTCGCTCGGCACGGTCGTGTACTCGCGGTAGCCGTAGGCGTCTTCCTGTTGCGTGGTGTACCACTCGCGGCGATACAGCCCTACTTCTCCAGCCCGGCCGCTCACCAGCTTGCCGGTCCAGTCGACTGTAATGATATCGACGCCGATCTCCTCACCCGCAACACCGACGTAGCGCTCCGGCGCCACGCCGAAGTAGGCGTCGCCCTTGTGCACGATCGCATCGGCGCGCGCCGACACGGACTGATCGTTTGTGTCGACGACGCTCACTTCGAGCGCGTAGCGCGCGCTGCCGCGCTGCCGGCTCAGGTCGGCCGGAACACGAATCGTCAGCGTGCCGTCAGCCGCCGTCACGCCCTCGCCGTTTGCGATTTGCTCGCCGTAGCCGTAGGAGCGCACCGCATAGTCGAAGTCGCCGAATGCGTAGTCGCCCAGGCCGTCGTAGCGATCGAACGCCCAGTCGCTCGCCACGAGCGACCAGCGCACCTTCGCATTTCCGACGTTGCCGCCGAAAAAGTATTTCGCCGTCAGCGCAGCTTTGAATTCTTCGCCAGCACGGTATTCGGGCTTGTCGGTAACAAGTTCTACTTCGTACTCCGGCCGCCGATACGCCGACACAAGAAAGTCCAGCGAGGCGAAGCTGCAGTCCGCCTGCGTCGACGACTTAATCTCCGGCGTGGTCGGAATGCACAGCTGCACAAAGTAATAGCCCGACGGCGCGGCGTTGTCGAGCGCGAATTCGACGTCGAACGTGCCGTTCGCGTTCAGCTGCACGGTACGGCTGAGCGCCTGCTGCCCCTGCGGCGTATTCACGGTGACGTACGGCCGACGCTCGTTCACCGCCGCGTCAACGCTGTAGCGCGCGTCGTCTTCGCGTCGCACGATGCCCTTGAAATACACCATCTGCCCGGGCCGATAAATCGGCCGATCGCTGTACAGATACACGGTGTACGGCTCGGCCATGTAGCGCGTCGGTAGTTCAAAGTTATACGGGCTGATGCCGTTCGATGCGTCACTCCACACCATGCCGAAGCCTGGCCCGCCTTCGTCGACGAACGCGTACACCGAATCGAACAACGGCGCCGTCGCCGGCAGCTCGATCAGGGCCTGCCCGACCGTCTCGCCGTCGGCCTCAGTAGCGCCGCGTCCGAGCTCGTCGTAGCCGCGGCCGTGCAGCACGACTTCGGCGTTCGGAACTGGCGCACCGCTCGACAGGTCGGTCACCCACACCAGCGCGTGCTTCTCGCCGCGCTTGAGCGCCACGTGGCGATTCGTCACCACCATGATCTGGCGCGCCGGCGGCGCCTCCGGGTCGAGCGCCGCAACTTCGTCCGCGCGCGCGGTGAGCATATACATGCCCGGCTCCAACGCGCTGCCGTCCTCGGTCAGTGCGATCTTCTGCAGCGCCGTCTCGTTCAACGTCGCCTGCGAAACGAATTTCCACGCACGCACGATCTCGTCTTCGGACGGCGTGAACGCGCGCAGCGCGTCGTACGAATTCGGTCCGCCGACGAAGTCGAAGAACTGCCTGCCGTTCAGCCGCGCGAGTTCGAATGAAATATCTGTGACGTTGCGATACGTGGCGAAGATTTCCGTCGGCGCCGCGGCGTTGTACGTGCCCACCAGGCCGTCAGTCTGAAAGCCGATGAACGGCTGCAGCGCACGCGTGGTGAATTTGAAGCTCACCGGCGCGGCGAGCGCCACGCCGTAGTCGTCGATGATGCCCGCGCCGATGTCGACCTGGTATGCCGTGCTCGGCTTAAGTGCAAGATTCAGATTGAACTGATTCGAGTATTCGTCGTAATAGCTGTAAACATTCGTCAGCGACACCGCCGGCGTGAAGCGCAGGTTCTGCAAAATCGTCGCCGGCGACACCGGCGCGCTGAAGCGAATGTTGAAGCCGCCGGTCTCGGCGTCGACCATGCCGGCCGCCGGCTCGGTGCCGACGACAGCCGGCGTCGGGATGGTGCGAATGGCGCCGCGAAAATCGCCGGGCAGCGCCGCGCCGTTCTCTGCGAGCGCGCTGCTGCGCACAGTGACGACATACTCGGTGTCGCGCGCGTACAGCTCGGACGGCGTCCAGCGCAGAACCTCACCGACGGCGGCCGTCTGCGGCATCCCGCTGGCAGGCCGCGGCTGCGGCTCGTCCGACTCAGGCATGCGCAGGTCGTCGACGTCGTTCCAGCTGAACACACCGGGCGTCGCCGGCTCGACAGCGAACGCCGCCTCGACGCTCGCGCGATCCATTTTCTGCGTAAATGCGATGCGCACCGGTTCTCGCAGCCCGACGCCCTGCGCATTCACGGCCGGGCGCATAAAACGCACGGTCGGCGGCGCGACGGTGAACGTGAACACCGCGTCAGCCTCCAGCGCCATGCCGCTCGCGTCGGCCAGACCGGCGGCCACGATGCCGCGGTACTGCGTGCCCGGCTGCAGCGCCGCTGCCGGCTGAAAGACGTAAACCGCGGTGTTCAGCCAGCGCCCGGAGCCTTGCAATGCCGGTTCGAAGCGCAGCGGCTGCGGCAAATCCGCCTGCTGCGCGAGCGAAGTCAACGGCACGACCGGCCGATTGAACAGCACGGTGATCGAACCAGCAGGGTCGACATCTGCCGCGCCATCCGATGGAATCGTCTGCGCCACAGCCAGCCCTCGTGCGGCGGCAATGTCGAATTCAGCGCCACGCGCCAGGCCGATGCCCTTGGCGCTGCGCGCATCCGGCGCCACCTGCACGCGATACTCCGCCGCGCGGCTCGCCGGCGTGAAGCGCACGGCGCTGTCTGAAATCCATTCGAACGATCCGCTCACCGCCGCGCCGACGGCGTCCACCACGCGGACCGCCTTTTCAACGGACGCGCGGTCCATCGGCTGGTCGAACTGCAGCTCGAGCGGCTGATCCGGTCGCAGCGCTTCACCGCGCGCCGGCAGGCGATCCACCAGCACCGGCGCGCCGAGCGGCCGCGGCGTGGGCATGACGCTGCTCTGCGCAGGCTCTCGCGTGCCCTTCGGCACGAACGTGACGCCCGGCGTTGGCACGGGCGTCGCACTCGGCGTCGGGCTGCATGCACTCAACACGACGACGGCAGCCAGTGATACGGTGAAAAGCCAGTTCTTTCTCATGGATGAACCTCGCGTATTCATGACTATCTATTGTCACTGGCAATACGACGGCCGACCGACGACGGCGGTCCGCTCACCGCCGTCGCCGGCATGTCGTCGGCGAACCGTTCGTCGATCGTCAGTCGCCTACGGTCGGCGATCAGACGACCCACTCCCCGCTGATCATCACGCGCTGCACCTGTGCGTACGGAATCTCATCGGCTGAGATGGCCGTCAGATCGCGATCGAGCACGACCAGATCGGCGAGCTTGCCGGCCTCGAGTGAACCGACGCTGGTCTCGTTGTAACCCGACCATGCCGCGCCCATCGTGTAGCCGTAAATCGCTTCGTCGACGGTGAGGCATTCCTGCGGCTGCCAGCCAGCCGGCGCATACGCTCCGTCGCGGCGCTTGCGCGTGACGGCGGCGTGCATGCCGACGAGCGGGTCGAACGTTTCGACAGGCGCGTCGGAGCCGAACGCCATGCGCACGCCGGCGTCCCACAGCGAACGAAACGCGTAGGCGTACGGCGCGCGCTGCGCGCCCCACGCCGTATCGACCATGCGCATGTCCTGCGTGGCGTGAATCGGCTGTACCGCAGCGATGACGTCGAGCTGCGCGAAGCGCGCGATGTCCTGCGGCAGCAGCACCTGCGCGTGCTCGATACGATCACGAAACTTTCCGGCGCTGTGCATCCTGCGTGAAATCTCAATCGCGTTGAGCGCCTCGTGATTGGCGCGGTCACCAATCGCGTGCACGACGATGCCGAGGCCGGCGGCGTGCGCCTTCGTCGTGAATTCGACGAGCTGCTCCGGGTCGTAGATCGAGATGCCCTTGCTGGTCGTCGCGCCTTCATAGGAATCGACCATCCAGGCTGTCCGTGGGCCAAGCGCACCGTCGGTAAAAATCTTGATGTTGCCAATGCGCAGCCAGTCGTCACCGAAGCCGCTGCGCAGGCCGCTGTCGATGACTTCGTCGAGCGCCTGCACCGGCAGCATCTTGACGATGCGCAGGCTGCTGCGGCCGCTCTCGCGCACGCGCTGATACGTCTTGAACGATTCGATGCCGCCGGCGCCGTCCATGCAGTGCACCGTCGTCAGGCCAGCCTTGTTCATCGCGCGCATGGCAGTGACCACCGCGTCGTCGGCGTAATCGTTCGACGGCGGCGGCACGAGGCTGCTCACCAGGCTCATCGCGTCCTCGAGCAGCACACCGGTCGGCTCGCCGTGTTCGTCACGCACGATCTCGCCACCGACCGGGTCGGGCGTTTCGCGCGTGATGCCGGCCAGACGCAGCGCGACGCTGTTCACCCACGAGGCGTGGCCGCTCTTGGCGCTCATCAGCACCGGGTGATCAGTCGTCGCCGCGTCGAGGTCGTGCGCGTGCGGGAAATGCGGCGGCGACCAGACCATCTGCTGCCAGCCCCAGCCCTGAATCCACTGACCCTTCGGCGTCGTCGCAGCGCGCGCGCGCACGCGCTGCACCGCTTCGTCGAGCGAAGGCACCTCGTCGAGGTCGACCGACAGCATAGCCATCGCCGTGTGCTGCAGGTGCAGATGCGAGTCGATCAGGCCGGGCAGCACGAACGCGCCGCGCATGTCGATGCGCTGCATATTCGGCAGATGAACGCCTTCGATTTCGGCGTTTGTGCCGACGGCGACGATGCGGTCGTTGGCGATAGCGATGGCCGCCGCGCGCGGCTGCCGCGGGTTCACCGTGTAGATGTTGGCGTTGGTGAGGAGCAGGTTCATGGGGCGTATTGTGGCGCAGGATTGGAAGACCGACTCCGACCAAGAGCACAAGTTTCACCTTCCCTTCACCCTGCCGTCGGCGTATGCTCGTCAGCGATGAACAACGACGAAATGTGGGCGGCGTTCGCAGCAAAGGACGCCGCATACGACGGAAAGTTCTACGTGGCTGTGCGGACGACCGGCGTTTACTGCCGGCCGTCGTGCAGCGCGCGGCCGCATCGGAATAACGTCGAGTTCTTCACTGCTGCCGAAACCGCCGAGGCCGCAGGCTACCGGCCGTGCAAGCGCTGCCAGCCGCGAGCTGAGCGCGCGCCGACGGCGGCGCTGGCGCAGCGCATGGCCGACTTCATTGACGCACACGGCCACGCCCGGCTCGACGCGCTGAGCCGCGAGCTGAACTACAGCCCGGCCTACCTGCAGCGCACATTCAAGCGCGTGGTCGGCGTGTCCCCGGCGCAGTACGCTCGCACGCGCCGCATTGCACCGGAGCGCCGCAGCCCAACTCGCTGCGGTATCTTCGAAAGCCCGCTCGGCCGCATGCTCGTGGCGTGCACCGCACGCGGCCTGTGCGCGGTGTACTTCGGCGAAGACGACGACGCGCTCGTGCGCGAACTGCAACGCGTGCACCCGCGCGCGCACATCGATCGCGTTGACGACGATGCCGATCTCGTCGCATTCGCCAGCGCGCTGCGTGAGTACCTCGCCGGCCGCGCGCAGCACAGCGCGCTGCGCTCGCTGCCGCTCGATGTGCAGGGCACGGCCTTCCAGGCACAAGTGTGGCAGGCGCTGCGCGCAATCCCCGACGGCCAGACGCGCACCTATCAGCAGATCGCGCAGTCCATCGGTCGGCCATCTGCCTCACGCGCCACGGCCAACGCCTGCGGCGCCAACGAAATCGCCGTAGTTATTCCGTGCCACCGCGTCGTGCGCAGCGACGGCGCCATGGGCGGATATCGATGGGGGGAGGGGCGGAAGAACATGCTGCTGCAGAGAGTAGATAGTGATAGTAGATAGTGATGGTGGAGCCGCCATCCCAACTCTTCACTATCCACTATCACTATCCACTATCCACTCACATATAGTCCCGAATATTGTGCGCAGCCGCGTAGGCCGCCGCCTCAGCGCGATTGTTCACATGCAATTTCGAAAACACCGAGCTCACGTAATTGCGCACGGTGCCTTCACCGAGCACGAGCGTGTCCGCGATTTCGCGGTTGGTCTTGCCCTCAGCCAGCAGTGCCAGCACGCGCAGTTCCTGTTCCGTCAGCTGCGAGAACGCGCTCTCCTCGCGCTTGCGCGCCATCTCACGCATGCGCGCGAACATGCGGCTGGTCGTCGTCGGATCGGCAGCCGCCTCACCACGGCCGACTTCCTGGATCTTCTTGATCAGGTCGTCGCTGCCGACCTGCTTGAGCACATAGCCGCTCGCCCCAGCGGCGATGCTCTCGAAAAGAGTATCGTCGTCGCCATAGCTGGTGAGCATGATCACCTTCACGCTCGGCGCATTGGTCGTAATTTCCTTGCACGCCTCGATGCCGCTCATGCCGCTGAGCCGCACATCCATAATGACGATGTCGGGCCGATGCGCCAGCGTTTTACGCACCGCCTCCTGTCCGGTCGATGCTTCGTCGACCACTTCGAAATCAGGATAGCGGCCAAGCATCGTCTTCAATCCGATCCGCACGATCTCGTGGTCGTCCACCAGCAGCAATCTCAATTTCGACATAGTTGTTACGAATCCTCAGCTGCGAACGATAAGCACGATCCGCGTGCCTTTGTCGGCTTCACTATGAATATCGAATTCCGCCTGCAACAAGAGCGCCCGTTCGCGCATGTTCAACAACCCTTTGCCGACACGCCCTGTCGCGAGCGCACCGCGCCCATTATCACCAATCTCGATGCGCACCGCGCGCGCCGTCTCACCGATGCAGTCGCAGTACGACATCCGCAGATGCGCTTGCGTCGCGCCGGAGTGCCGCAGAATATTGCTGAACGCCTCGCGCACGATCTGGTAGATGTGATACCGCTGCTCCGGCGTGCTCGTGAATTGCGAACTGCCCTCGACAGTCCACTCCGTGGGAACCGACGTGCGCAGGCGAAATTCGGTCACAATATCGAGCAGGCCGCGCGCCAGGTCCTCTTCACCGATCACTGAGCGCCGCAAGTCATAGATATAGCCGCGGATTTCCTGCGTCGTTTTGTTCAGCACGGTCAGGACGTTGCCGAGCTGCGCATGCGCATGTGCGATCTGCGGCAGCTCGTGCGGCACAGTGAGCGCATGTCGCGCATCATCGATCATCAGGCCGGCAGCGTAGATGTTCTGCAGCGTCCCATCGTGCAGGTCGCGGCTGATGCGCTCACGTTCGGTGTTCAGCGCCTGCTGATTGTGCAGCGCCTCGGCCAGGCGATCCGCCTCGAGACGAAATGCCTCGAGCGAGCGCACCATATACCAGGCGATCAGCGCGCCCACGACACTGCGAAAAATTCCGATGGGCACGCCGGCATACACGAATACCAATTCGTCATGAATCACCGACGCTGGCAGGAACGACGCCCGCGGCACGAACACGCCTTCGACAAATGCGTAAAACAGAAATCCGAAGCCTGCCACACGCAGCACGTTCACCAATCTCGGCGCCTGCAGCGGACCGATCAGCCGTGACGCCTGCTGCCGCAAACCAAACGCCACCAGCAGCGCCGCAGGAATGCACAGCGAATAGCGCAGCAGCGCCTCGAGTGACGACTGGCTGATCGCACCTTCACCGCTGTCCAGCAGCTGATTGGTGACGAGAAAAGCGCCAAACGACAAGACCGTCAACAACGCCAGCGTCGGCGCCGCCCACGCAGGCACGCTCGGTTCGCTCAACCGCAGCCCGAAACCGAGCAGCGAGGCGAAACACACCATGTGCACGACGAGCTGCAGAAAGCGCAAGTTGTGAATCGCCTCGTCGCCGAGGATGCCCTCCTGCAGCGGGATGAAGCCGTTCCCCCATGTGGCGATGGCTTCGAGAATGCCGAACGCCGCCAGCCACGGCAGCGCGCGCGCCAATTCCAACCTGCTCGGGCGGAAATACTGCAAGCCCATCGTCACGCCCAGCAGAAGAAAAACCTGACCATGCACGAGCTGCACGATCACGTCGTTGATGGAAAACAGCAGACGAATTTGATCGAGCATCTGAGGCAAATTGTATTTGCATCGGATCGGATGCATCCGATCGGTCCGATCGGGAGTGGCTAAACTCGACTACATGAACCCGCGAATCACCAACAAATCTGCGCTAACATTCGACGAATGTCATTTGCCGACCTGCTGGGGGGATCTGCCGTGATTGCGGCGGCCGTCAGCACGGCGCTGCTGCTCGCCGCACTCTGGCGCTCATTTCGCGCCCGCCGCGCGTCGTTTTACTACATGCGCACAGCAGGACGTCGCAGCGCAACGCGGCGGCTCGCCGCGTCTTTTCTGCTGATCATCCTCGCCGGTCTGTTGTTTAGCACCCGCTGGTATTTGCTGCACGGCCTTCCGCCGCCGATCACCGAACTGCTTACGCACCTGCAGCCGACGATCGCCGCTCCCAGTCCGACGCCCGCGCCTACCACCGCCGCAACCTCCAGCGCCACTCCACGCCGCGCCACCAGGACAATCACGCCGATCCCCTCGGATACGCCCGTCCCCACGCCGGACCTGACGCCCACGCCCACCGGTCCATACCTGACGCTGTTCGGTGTCGCCTCGCACGTCAATGCCAGGGGCCAGCCGATCACGCTCGTCGAGCGCGTCGACGCGCGCAACAAGCGCATCCACATTTTCTTTCTGGTTCAGAATGCGCGCCCCGGCGTCATCGTGGAACACACCTGGTACCACAACGCCAAAGTGATCTTTTCTCAACAGGACGTGCTCATGCACGAATCTACGACGCCGGTCTCGATCTCATGGCAGCCAACCGGCGGCTTCGAGCCAGGCGCCTACGAGGTTCATCTGGCGCTCGACGGCCGTCCCCAGTTCATAGCAAAATTTGAAGTCCGATGATCGATCGTTTTCAGTCCCCATTCACGGTGCGCTACGGAAGTGACGCCATGCGCGAGCTCTGGAGCGAACGCCGCAAGCGCATGCTGTGGCGTCAACTCTGGGCCACCCTCGCTGATGTGCAGGCCGACCTCGGCATCGTCACACGCGCGCAGGCCGACGACATCGCCAAACACGCCGGCGAGGTGAACGAAGCCAGCGTCGCGCGCGCACTCGAGATTGAGCACGAAATTCGCCACGACCTCATGGCCGAGGTGCGCGCTTTCGCAGAACAATGCGCGGTCGGCGGCGGCGTGATTCATCTCGGCGCCACTTCGATGGACATCGAGGACAACGCCGATGCCATTCGTCTGCGCGACGCGCTCGACCTCACGCTCACCTCCGTGCGTGAACTCGCGCACACCCTCGCCGCGCAGGTCGAGCGCTACGCCGACCTGCCGACGATGGCCTTCACACACATCCAACCTGCCGAACCTACGACCGTCGGCTACCGGCTGGCGCAATATCTGCAGGACCTGCTCATCGATTTCGAACAGCTCACCGCCGTGCGCAACGGCATCCGCGGCAAAGGCTTCAAGGGCGCAGTCGGCACAAGCGCCTCGTACGGCGAACTCGTCGCAGACCCTGCCGCACTCGAGGCGCAGCTCGGCCAGAAGATCGGCCTGGCGTTCTTCGACGCTGCCACGCAGACGTATCCGCGCAAGCAGGACTGGCTGGTGGTGAACGCGCTGGCCGGCCTGGCGCAGACCGTCTACAAATTCGCATTCGACCTGCGCCTGCTGCAAACGCCGCCGATCGGCGAGTGGAGCGAACCCTTCGGCGCCAAACAGGTCGGCTCGAGCGCGATGCCGTTCAAGCGCAACCCGATCAACGCAGAAAAAATCGATTCGCTGGCTCGCTATCTGGCTGCGCTGCCGCGCGTGATGTGGGACAACGCCGCGCACTCGCTGCTTGAACGCACGCTCGACGACAGCGCCAATCGCCGCGTGGTGCTGGCAGAAGCCTTCCTCACCGCCGACGAAATTACACACGCCACCACGCGCATTGTGCGCGATCTGCGCGTGAACGAAGTTGCCGTCCGCCGCAACATGCGCACCTACGGCCCGTTCGCCGCCACGGAACGCCTGCTGATGGCCGTGGTGAAGCACGGCGCCGATCGCCAGCACATGCACGAAGTCATCCGCGAGCATTCACTCACGGCGTGGGCGGCGCTGCAGGCAGGCGAAGCCAACCCTCTCATCGACGCACTCTGCGCCGACCCGCGCATCCTGCAATACGTCCCCGCCGACGCAGCGCGCACGCTGCTCGACGCGGATGCCTACGTGGGGGATGCGCCGGCAAGAGCCCGACATATTGCACGTTTGACAGCGCAGGTGTGAGATTGCACACTGCACATTGCACATTTCACATTGCACATTTCACATTGCATATTGCACATTGCATATTTCACATTCGGCGATGGGTGCTGTACATCGCATATGAATGCGGTTCGCTGCTGGTCCAATGCTCAATGTGAAATGTGAAATGTGCAATGTGAAATGAACTAGTGCAAAATCTGCCGCAGAAACGCCCGGCTGCGTTCTTCACGCGGGTTCGTAAAAAACTCTGCGGGTGAAGACTGTTCGACGATGCGGCCGTGATCCATGAACACCACATCACTGGCGGCGTTGCGCGCGAAGCCCATCTCGTGGGTGACGCAGACCATCGTCATGCCGCTGGCGGCGAGCTCGAGCATCACGTCGAGCACTTCCTTGATCATCTCGGGGTCGAGCGCCGAAGTTGGCTCATCGAACAGCATGATCTTCGGATTCATCGCCAGCGCACGAGCGATGGCCACGCGCTGCTGCTGGCCGCCCGAGAGCTGGCTGGGGTACGCACTCGCCTTCTCCGGAATGCCCACACGCGTCAACTGACCAAACGCGATCTCCTGCGCCTCAGCCACGCTGCGCTTTCGCACGGCCTGCTGCGCCAGCATGATGTTCTGCAGCGCCGTCATGTGCGGAAACAAATTGAACTGCTGAAAAACCATGCCAACTTCAGCCCGAATCGCGTTGATCGATTTCGCATCATTCGACATCCGCATGCCGTCGACGATGATCTCCCCGCTGGTTGGCTCTTCGAGATGATTGATGCAGCGCAGGACCGTGCTCTTGCCGCTGCCGCTCGGCCCAAGGATCACCGTCACACTGCTCTTCGCCACATCGAGGCTCACATCATCGACCGCGCGCACAGCGCCGAAAACTTTCACGAGGTTGCGAATAGTGATCATTTATCTTCGTCCACTCGCGAGCCGCAGCTCCATCCATCTCACAGCCCGTGAGAGCAGCACCGTCATCGTCAAGTACATGAAGGCAAGAATGCTGTACGACTGAAAGAAAAGAAACGTGCTGCTGGCGTAAAGTTTGGTGATCTGCGTGATGTCCTCGACGCCCAGCACGGACACGAGCGATGAGTCCTTCAGCATCGAAATAAAGTCATTGCCGAGCGTGGGCATGATGCGGCGAATTGCCTGCGGCAGCACCACAAAGCGCATCGTCTGCCAGTAACTCATGCCGAGCGCACGCGAAGCTTCGAACTGGCCGCGCTCGATCGATTGAATGCCGGCGCGAAAATTCTCCGATTCGAACGCACCATAGGCGATGCCAAGGCCGAGCACCACGCGCCACTCATTTGGAAAGTTGCGCGGCGTGAGCGACGACAGCCACGCGCTGCCGGTCGCTTCCCCCAGCCTGTTCAACCCTTCCATCGCCAGCGGCACTGCGACGAAGGCGATATACAGCAGCAGCACCAGCATCGGAATGCCGCGCACCACCTCGACGTAAAACGAAGCCAGGTTGTAGATCAGCTTGTTGCTGCTAGTACGCGCCAGGCCGATCGTCAATCCGATCACCAGCGCAGCAACGTAGGCGATGATCGTCGTGCGCAGTGTAACCACCACGCCCCGGCTGATCGCCGTGAAAATCGTCGTGCTGCGCTCGTTCGTCAAAATCTGCAATACAGCGAACAGCCCGCCGAGAATCAACACCAGCAGCCACCATGGCACATTCGCCAGGCGCTGCGTCAGTGCAGGTGCGAGGGAAGGCTGAGAGGAGCGGTTCATGCAGAGAAAGAGTGATAGTGGATAGTGATAGTAGATTGTCATGACGGATCTGCACCCACTCCACTATCCACTATCCACTATCACTATCCACTATCCACTATCACTATCCACTACCTACTTCACCCCCGGCAGCCACTTCGCCAGGATTTTGTCCCATGCGCCGTCGGCCTTCATCGCCTTGAGCGCCGCATTGAACGGCTCACGCAGGTCGCTGCCCTTCGGGTAGCAGAAACCGAGGTCTTCACCGGTGAGGCGCTCGGCAAGCAGCTCGATCGTGTCGGCATTGGCCTGCACATAGCCGGAGCCGGCCACGTCATCCATCACGCTCGCGTCGACGTCGTTGTTCTTCAACGCCTCGATGATCAACCCGAACTGCTCATAGGCAACGATGCGGTCCTTACCGACCAGCTTCTCCATGATTTCGTAGTTGGTCGTTCCAGGCTGCGCACCAAACTTCAGCTCGGCATTGGCCTTGAAGTCTTCGGCCGTCTTGAAGCGCGTCTCACCCTTGCGCACGACGAGGCGCTGCGCCACGCTCACATACGGATCAGAGAAATCGACGTTCTTCGCGCGCTCCGGCGTGATCGTGATGCCGTCAGCGGCCACGTCCCACTCGGCCTTGCCCGTGCCACCCATCACTGCAACAATGGCGTCCCAGCTGGTGGTGACAAACTTCGTCTTGCAGTTCATGCGCTTGCAGGCTTCATTGAAGAAGTCGTAGTCGATGCCCTGCGCTTCTCCGGTCTTTTCATCGATGAAGTTGAACGGGTTGTACGCGTTCTCCACAGCGATGATGACTTCGCGGCCCTTGAGGTCCGGCAGCCCTGCGGCCGCAGCCGCGTTGCTCTGCGCAGCAGG
This sequence comes from Chloroflexota bacterium, assembly GCA_964201495.1. Lineage (GTDB taxonomy): Bacteria > Chloroflexota > Anaerolineae > J036 > Brachytrichaceae > CANJQH01. The sequence continues at coordinate 22,689 of CAXNFZ010000006.1, forward strand.
CGCCGCAGCAGGCGCACATGCAGACAACAGCACGCCGGCGATCGCGAGCGCGCCCAAAATACGATGAATTTTCATGGGTGGGTTTTCTCCTGTCCGAGCGAAAGCAATACAACGAAAAATACTTCGACGCACATCCCAGCCCGGCAACGCGTGGGATTGTATATCAGCGATTGCACTATGCTTTCAACATGTCATCCCCGCACAACTCGGGGAACTTACCTATGCTGCACGCTCAAAAGCATCCGCTCCTCAACAACCTCGTGTACCACGCACTCGTGCGACCGTCGCTGCACAAACAGTTCGATCACGTCTCTCTGCGCCAGGCCGCGCCTGTGCCGAATGACGTGCCGCTGATCCTGTGCGCCAATCATTCTGCATGGTGGGATGGCTACATGTGCATGCTGCTGAACGAGATGATCCTGCACCGCAATGCCTACGTCATGATTGAAGACACGCAGCTGCGACGCTATCAGTTTCTGCGCTGGACCGGAGGTTTCTCAGTAAACCGCAGTGATGCGCGCAGTGCATCGCAAACGCTCTCGTACGCCGCCCACGTTCTGTCGCATGATCCACGCGCCATGGTTATTATTTTTCCGCAGGGAGAAATTCTCGGCAACGACGTGCGCCCGCTGCGCTTCTTCAGCGGCGTCGGCCACATCGCCAGGAACGTCGTGCGCGCTGCCGGCCGCTGTGTACTGCTGACGTGCGCGCTGCGCTACGAGTTTATCGGCGAACAAAAGCCCGCCGCGTTCATCCATACCGGCGCGTCGCTTCTTCTCGAAACTGAAACGGCCGCGCGCGCCGTCACTGCGCAGGCTGAATCTGCACTCACTCATGATCTGGACGCGCTCCACGATGACGTCGCTCATTACAGATTTGCTGACTTCACCACGCTCATCTCGGGAGGCCCCAGCATCAACCGCCTCTGGGATGCAGTGCGCGGACGATCACAAATCCACAAAGTGGGTCGACAATAGCCGCGCCGTTCGCATATCACCCCACTCATCACGAAATCCCACATGTCCGAAATCGTCGATCGCCGCAATATATTCACAGCCACAGTGGCTCCGCTGCTGCTCTGCCTCATCACGCTCGCACTGCGGCTGCACGGGTTGCCGGAAATGCGCTACGACTATGACCACAGCTATCAGCATGGCGTAGCGCTGCAGATTCTCGACACGATCGGCACGGATGAGTTTCGCGCCGTGGCGCTGCACAATCAGGTGTCCACACTCGGCGTCCCCAACCCGGTGCTCGCAACCTATCTCTTCGCCATGGTCGCAGCGCTGGACCGGTCGGTCTTCGCTGCCGTGTTCACTTCCATTTGCGCCAGCACGCTCGCGGTGCTCCTGGTCTACGCACTCGGCAAACACATGTGGGGCGCACGGGTCGGATTGCTGGCAGGCTTCCTCGCTGCCACATCACCGTGGACGATCTACCTTTCTCAAGGCGCGTGGCAAATCGGATTCTTCGAGCTGTCATGCGTGCTGCCCGCCTACCTTTGGATCACCGCCATCGCCGCTCGTTCAGGACAAAGATTTCTGCTCGGTTCGCTCGCCGCAGCAATCGGCAGCCACATTTATCTCGTGAGCTTCGGCCTCGTCCTGCACATGGTGATCATGCTCATCGTCGCAGGCAGGCGCATTTCCGCGCGTGTCATGATGCTTTCTGCTGCAGCATTCATCATCAGCATCGCCGCATATCTTTTCGTCATCAATGCGAATGATCCGACCTGGTTCACGAATCCCCGGACGCCCGTCTCGCTGGCTGCACAGCCGTCGCCCGGCGCAGCCGGCCTCGTCACATCCGCGTTCCCGAATCCGGTGATTTTTCAGAGGTTGTTCGCATTCGCATCCGGCGTCGGTTACGCAGAAGGCTCCGGGTTCATCTTCGACTTCATAGGAATTGCGCGCGCCGTCGCCATCGGTGCACTGCTGCTGCTCGGCCTTGCCCTCGCCCTTCGCCGATCGAAAACGCGCGTCTCTGATCAGGCAATCATCCTCTGGCTCGCCGTGCCAGCAGCAGGTGTTTTCCTCGTCACATCGCTCATGCCTGCGCTTCCCGTGCACTACTATTACCTGCCGATCTTCTCGCCGGCAATATTTTTGCTGGCTGCTCAGGCCGCGTTCGCCATGCGCACATCCGTAATTAGCAGCTTCGGCATCCTGCTGGCGCTGTCCGGCGTTTTTCTTTTCGACAGACAGGCCCCTCCTCAAATTCCGGATGAACATCCCTCCGCCACTGTGACGCTGGCCGACGCCATGTTTCTCGCGCGCATCATCCCCACGTCATGCGACGTCGTGCTCGCTCGCCAGCACCCGTTTGACACCTATCACATGCGCTGGCATTACTGGACCTACAGCGTCGCCGGAACCGGCCGCAACGTCCGGCTCGGCGCTGAAGCGGTGCAGGGCAGCGCCGACAGCTGGCTTTCAAAGGCATCAGGCGGCAGCTGCATTCTGCGTCGCCCCTTCGAACCGGCCGTCGCTCCGGCGACGCGCTATTCGTTGCCGCACGGCAGCGCCGTGCTCTATGTCACCGAACCGTACACGTCAGCGATCCCAGCCGAGCAACAGCTGATCAACAACATCGGCTGGCGGCTGATCGGCACCGACGGCCCCGCCCGGCTTCGCCCCGGCGAAGACGTGATCTACAGCCAGATGTGGCGCATCGAACGGCTTCCCGATCGCGCAGGCGATGTGCTGCGCTACGACATTTTCATGAAGCTCGTCGCGGCCGACGGCGCCGTCGCCGCACAAACCGATTCCACATCGATTCCGTCGACCGCATGGCGCGTCGGCGACATTCTGGTCAATCGCGTGCACGTGCCAGTGCCCGCCAACCTCCCATCCGGCGCCTACCGCATCGAGCTGTCTTCGTACGACCGCAGCCGCGGAGAAGTGGCATTGTTCACACAAGTCGGCAGCCGCAGCCTCGCAGAGCCCGGGCAGATCACCACCGTCGACGTCACCGTCGAGTAGCGGTCGATTCCTGCTTGTCCGCCGACATGTCTGAGCCGATCTCCACTCGCCGGTAGCTCACGCGCCACCACTCGTTCAGCCGCACGCACACATCCGGCGGCAGCGGCTGTGGAGCGAAGCCGAGGCTGCGCGCGAGCACACTCGCGCGCGCGCTGTCCTCAACGGCGACGGCCGTCGCATACGCGCGACGCAAATCTGCGCCGCACGCCAGCAGGCCGTGCTGCCCCATCACGGCAGCGAAGCCCTGCCCAAGCACGCGCAGCATCAGCTCGGCGAATTCGGCCGTGCCCGACGGCATGAACGGCGCACACGGCACCTCATGACCGACGCACGCCGCCGCTTCGGCCAGCACCAGCGGAATCGGCTGCAGCGCCGCCGCAAAGCCGGAGACGTGCGGCGCGTGACAGTGCACCACCGCACCCACATCCGGCCGCTCGCGCAGGATCAGCGTGTGCAGCGGCGTCTCGATGGTCGGCTTCCAACGCCCTGCGACTACGTCGCCGGCCGCGTCCACCACCACGATGTCGTCTTCGGTCATGCTCGCGTAATCCGCCGCCGATGGCGTAATCGCAATCAGCCCGCTCGCACGGTCGATCGCCGATACGTTCCCCTGCGACCCGCGCGCCAGTCCGTCGAACATCATCTGCCGCGCGCAGCGCAGCACTTCCCGCTTCAATTCATCGAGTGACATGCAGGCCATTATCTTGCCTGCGCAGACGCGCTTTTCGGGAGGGCAGCCGCAGTTTGGGGCGAATTTCGACAGCAGATTTTTCTCACGCGAAGCCGCGAAGAACGCGAAGGAAGAAGATTTCTGCCGGATCACCGCCGATTCCCAAAAAAACCGCGTCTCCGCAACTCTGCGTCTCCGCGCACAATTCTGCGCACTCCGCACCCTCCGCGCGCTCTGTCCCTGCGTCGGCGTTCCTGACAGTTTCTCTGAATTTCTCTCAATTTCATCTTCTTCTGAGATTCAGGTGGACACTATTCCCATGACTTTAAATCAGACTCCATCCCCGGAGCGATCCCCGGCTCCGGCACAGGCCAGCAGCTCCGCTCACACCGCAGCCTGGGCGCTCGGCGGCGTGCTCCTCGGGTGCGCACTGCCCGTATTCGCCTGCCTGCTGCTGATCGTCGGCAGTTTAGTCGGCCTGTCCAGCGTGGTGAGCAGCAGCGCCGGCAATCCTGTCGAACTCGGCACGTCGACGTCGACGTACGTCTCCGGCCCACGCACCGGCCCCGCAGTCGCCCTCATCGACATCAACGGGCAGATCACCAGCGGCGAAGACGGCGCCGGCGCGCTCGGCGCAACCAGTTCAGCCGCCAGCGGACCGATCGTGCGCGCCATTCAGGCCGCCGCCGCCGACCCGGACGTGAAAGCCATCCTCATACGCATCGACTCCCCCGGCGGCAGCGTGATCGGCAGCGACGAAATCTTTCATGCGCTGAAAAACAGCGGCAAGCCTGTGGTGGCGCAGATGCGATCACTGGCCGCTTCGGGCGGCTACTATGTCGCCATGGGCGCCGAACACATCGTCGCTCATCCGGACACGCTCACCGGCAGCATCGGCGTGATCAGCGAATTCACCAACTACGAAGATCTCTTCGAAATGCTCGGCATCAAAACGCGCATCGTCAAGAGCGGTGAAAACAAGGACTTCGGCTCACCCACCGTGCCATTCACCGACGAAGACGAAAAACTCTGGCAGGCCGTCATCGACGAGGCCTACGACAATTTTGTGCGCATCATCGCCGAAAATCGGAAACTGCCGCTGGAGAAAGTGCGCGAGCTTGCCGACGGCCGCGTGTACACCGGACGACAGGCCGCAGCCCTCAAGCTGATCGACGCGCTCGGCTATTACGAAGACGCCCTGACCACAGCAGCGCAGCGCGGCGGCATCGAAGGCCAGCCGCGCGTGCTGCGCTTCCAGCGCCGCAACACATGGACCGAGCTGTTTACGCAGAGCATCGCTCTGCCAAAGCGCGCCGGGCCGACGCTGGAATATCGCTGAAGGTAACTACTCAGGCCATCCATTTTCCAACGCGAAACGCGCTATTCCTTCCCCCGAAGGGGGAAGGAATAGCGCGTTTTGCGGGAAATATTGATTTGGGCCTGAGTAGTTATCGCTGAAGGTAACTACATCCGAGTAGAGAGAAACCCTCGAATTACAGTATCGAGGGGTGCATCCGGCGTTTG
>CAXNFZ010000007.1:0-27442 GCA_964201495.1 Chloroflexota bacterium
GTAGCAGTGGGCGGCACAGGCGTGTTGGTCGGGATTGGCACAGGCGTGTTGGTGGGCGGCACGGGTGTGGCGGTCGGCAACGGCGGCATGGTCGCCAGCGGCACGGGTGTGGCGGTGGGCGGGATGCGCGTGCTGGTCGCCAGCGGCACCGGGCTGACAGTGGGCGGCACAGGCGTCGCCGTGACCGGGACGGGGGTGTACGTCGGCGGGACCGGCGGGACCGGCGTCGCGGTGAGCGGCGGCGGCGGTGCGGGAGTTCGGCTCGGCGCCGAAGTCGGAGGCGGCAGCGGAGTCGGCGACGACGGCAAAACCTGGTTGAACGTCATCTGTGCGATGGCATTGCCGCTGCGTTCGTAGTACTCCACGCGCAGTCGCCGGTTGCCGCGGCCGAGTGTGACTTCGACGTCCACGCTGCGCGCGCCGTCCTGCCATGCATCGAGCACGAGCACGTCGTCGATGAACAGCCGCGCGCCGTCGTCGATCGTGAGTGTGAAGCGCCACGTGCCGCCGTCGAAATACTGCGTGCGCTGCCAGCGCGCGGAGAAATTGTCGAATGGAATGCGGCGGTCGGGTGAGCCGGTGCGCCAGGCGAAATCGAGAATGGGATCGTTGCGCGTGACGGCTGGGCGGCCGCGCAAGGTGGCGTTCGCCCAGTATTCGCCGCGCCAGTCCGGGTATACCTGCGCGGTGGGCGGCGGCGCGGTGGGCGGCGGCGCGGTAGGCGGCGGCGCGGTAGGCGGCGGCGCGGCAGGCGGCGGCGCAGTAGGCGGCGGCGCAGTAGGCGGCGGCGTAGTAGGCGGCGGCGTGGGGGAAGGTTCGGCTGTGTTCGTGGCGGATGGCACGATCAGCATGGTGGGTGCGAGGAGTGTCACCCCGGTGCGTGCGAAGGGGCGCCCGACAATGTTGCTCTGCGCAAGCAGGTCGTATGGCCCAGCCGGCGCGCCGACGGGCACGGCGCCGGAGAAGCGAAATCGACCTGCAGCGTCGGCACGGGCAATGCCTATTACGATTGAGCCGCTCGGGTTCGTGCCTGCGGGCACGAGCGTGAGCGCGACCTCTTCGCCGTCCTGCCAGGTATCGCCGATTACGACGAGCGTTTCGCCGGCGCGCAGTTCGATCGGCACGGCGATGACGTTGGGGCGGGGGGATATCGGCGTGGCAGTGGCGGCCGCCGGAATCCATTGGCAGCCACTGGTGGTCACGGCTACAATCGTCGCGATCACACAAATGAAGTTTGATGACGTTGTTCTGCGCGAGGTTGTTCGCCGCGTTTCTCTGACGAGGACACGGGTGGGACGCATCGGTGTGACAGCATCTTCAGGAACGCTGGAGTGAACGCTAAGGTGAAGGAGTTTGAGCAACCAGGAACGGCTCATAAATTATGCGTAGGTGGCATCAAGTACCCAGTCCGAAGACTGTGCTTTCCATCGCTCCCCGGAGCGCCAGTGAGGAAACTCAGGCGCCGGGGTTCCTGATCGGAACAAACGAAGGCGTCTGGACTGTTTCCCTTTCCTCTGACACGGAGAGCACCTCCGTGAACACGTCGATTGTAACGGAGGGACTGCGCCCGGCCATGGTCTCGGCGGTGGCGTCGGCTGGCCGGCGCATATTGATCGGGGCGTCGGACGGCATTGCGTTCACCGATGACGACGGCGCGTCGTGGACGGCGTCTCTGCTCCCAGGAAAGCTGCAGGTATCGCATCTGATTCCGTCGCCCGGTTACGAGAGTGACCGGATGATTTTCGCGGCGACGCTGCAGGGTGGCGTGCTGCGTTCGACGGATGGCGGCGCAGTGTGGGGTTTTGCGAATCTTGGGTTGAGCGATCCGGAGGCTGTGGCGCTGTCGCTGTCGCCGCGGTTCGTTTTTGATCATTCGCTGGTGGTGGCGGTGAACACCGGCGCGTTTGTGAGTCGAAATTTGGGCCGCACATGGAGCCCGCTGCCGATCGAGGCGGTGGCCATGCCGGTGTCCGGGTTCGCCTGGTCGCAGGCGGCGCTGCTTGCGGGCAGCGAGACGCGCGGAATTTATCACTCGACGGACGGCGGTCGCTCGTTCGTCAAGCGGGCGACGTTTCGCTCGGGCGCAGTCAGCGCGATGGCTGTGTCGCCCGATGGCAGCCGTGTAGCGGCGGCGACGCCGCAGGTGCTGGCCTGGTCGGACGACGGCGGGGTGATGTGGCGGCGGCCGGAAGGGCGCGGCCCGCGCGGTGTGCTGTGCGTGGCGATCAGCGACGACGGGCGCCTGCTGTGCGGCACGCAGTCCGATGGGCTGTGGGTGTATTGAATTATGTGAACCCGGCTTCTTAGAAGACGGGTACTGCATAACAACAACAATGAAAATCACGATTACCGGCGGCAGCGGCCGCTTCGGCACGGTCGTGCTGCGGTTGCTGGCGGCGCATGGCCATGAACTGCTCGTGCTCGACCGACAGGCGCCGCAGAGCGCTCTGCCGGCAGGCGCGACGTTTGAACAAAGCGACCTGATGGACGCAGTGTGGCTGCGTCGTCGTCTGGCTGGCCAGGACGCGCTGGTGCACCTGGCGGCGATTCCGCACCCGCTGCACGATTCGCCTGAGCATATCTACGCCAACAACACGCTCACCAGCTATCACGCACTGATCGCTGCTGCCGACGCTGGCGTGCGCAGGGTGTGCCAGGCGTCGAGCATCAACGCCATCGGCGGCGCATGGAGCCGCGTCGCGCGCTACGACTACTTCCCGATCGATGAGGCGCACCCGACTTACAACGAGGACCCGTACAGCCTGTCGAAGTGGGTGGCCGAGGCGCAGGCCGATTCTGTGGCGCGCATGCATCCGGAGATGACGATCGCCAGCCTGCGCCTGCATGGCCTTGCGGCCAGCCCGCGCGTCGAGCGCAGCGACGCGACGCTGGCCGATGTGCCGGCCGAGCATCGCTTTCGTGTGGTGAATCACCTGTGGGCGTACGTGAACATCGAATCGGCGGCCCGGGCGGTGGAAGCTTCGCTGCTGGCCGAATGGCGCGGCCACGAAGTATTTTTCATCGTTGCTTCGCGCACGATCTTTACTCCGCAGGTGTCGAGCGCCGAACTGGCCGCGCGCCATTATCCGGATGCGACGCGCCGGGCGCCGCTCAATGGCAACACCGGTTTTTACGATTGCACGAAAGCAGAACGACTGTTAGGCTGGGTGCATCAGGACGGTATATAAATCTGTGTAACGATTCAGTCCTAAGTCGACATTTTCCGCGAAACAGCGTGTTTCGTGATGGGAAATAGGCTGGCCTGAGCAGTTACAAATCTGTGGAATTGCTGCCCTGCCCACTCCAAAGGAGTGGGCAGGGCAGCAATCTTACGGAATGTATAGGGCTATGAATAACAACTCTGACAACCGACGACCCGAGGACAATGTGAAGACCGCGTCGCGGCCGAGCGACCTGCGCATCATCGATGTGCGTACGTGCACGGTCGGCTGGCACGGCTGGCGCTTCCCGCTTGTGCGTATCGACACGAATCAGGGAATCTATGGCATCGGCGAAGTGCGCGATGGAGCGACGAAGAATTACGCGCTGATGCTCAAGCGTCAGCTGATCGGTGAGAACCCGTGCAACCTGGACAAGGTTTTTCGCAAGATCAAGCAGTTTGGCGGGCATGCGCGGCAGGGCGGCGGCGTCTGCGGCATCGAAATGGCGCTGATGGACGTGGCGGGCAAGGCCTACAACGTGCCGGCGTACATGCTGGCCGGCGGAAAGTTCCGCGACAAGGTGCGCATGTACTGCGACACCCCGAATGAGCCGACCGGCGAGGCGATGGGCCACAAGCTGCTCGATCGCCTGGCCAAGGGCTTCACCATGCTGAAAATGGATATCGGCATCGAAATGCTGCGCGATGAGCCCGGCACGCTGACATGGCCGGCCGGCATGCTCGGCGAAACGCCCATGAACAGCAGCGAGTTCGACAAGATCGTCGATCGCAGCCAGATCATGCATCCGTTCACGCATGTTCACATCACGCCCAAGGGCCTCAAAATGCTGGCCGATTATGTGGCGGATGTGCGTGCGGTGATCGGTTACGACGTGCCGCTGGCCGTCGATCACTTTGGTCATATCGGTGTGGATGATTGTCTGAAGCTCGGCGACGTGCTCGAGCCGTTCAATCTGGCGTGGCTCGAGGACATGGTGCCGTGGCAGCACACCACCGACTGGGTGCGGCTCGAGCGCTCGCTGCGCACGCCGGTCTGCACCGGCGAGGACATTTATCTGAAGGAGGGCTTCAAGCCATTGCTCGAGGCTCGGGCGGTAAACGTCATTCACCCGGACCTGGCGACGTCGGGCGGCATCATCGAAACGAAGAAAATCGGTGATTTGGCGCAGGAATACGGCGTCAGCATGGCCATTCACATGGCGGGCACGCCGGTGAGCACGATGGCTGCGGTGCACTGCGCTGCGGCGACCGAGAACTTCATCGCGCTCGAGCATCACTTCACCGAGCTGCCGTACTGGAGCGACCTCGTGGTCAGCACCGGCGGCGATGTCGGCAATCCGGTGATCCAAAATGGGTTTATCCCGGTGCCGGAAGCGCCCGGCCTCGGCATCGACCTGAACGAAGCTGTCGTGCGGGAGCACATGCTGCCCGGCGAAGAATACTTCGGCCCCTCCACGCAGTGGGACAACGACCGCTCGTGGGACCGCCTCTGGTCGTAGTTGCCGCGTTCGTAACTGCTCTGGTCGGGTCTGTTGCCTATCGCCGAACACGCTGTTTTTTCTGAAAGGGAGCTCGAAAGAAAGCTCGGAAGGGAGAAAGAACAGCGTGTTTCGTGGAAAAAATCGGCTGAGACCTGAGTAGTTACCCGACCTCGCGCCCCCTCCCTCAGCTTTCTCGGTCTTTTGTCTGATGTTTTCTCAGTCGGAATACCGCCCTCTTGATTCCATCCGAATAAGGACGCGCGGCGCGACTATTTGCTGTACTAAGAATGGGCAAATAGATGTAGATGCGTATGAAATGTTTGGCGTCGCCCGTGATGCTGAGATCAAGCGCAATAGTTCAGAATTCATGGAAAAATCCCGCGAAATGTGCCAGTCCTGCTCCTGAGGGGGCGGGACTGGCGCATTTCGCGGATTCCAAAAACTCAACTCTGAATTATTGCGATTAAGTGCAACTACAGCAACAGAAAATACTCAGCTGTAGTTCAGTATTTTTTACAAAACACGCTGTTCTTCCTCTGTGGAGGAGAGACAGCGTGTTTTGTGGCGAGAAATGGACTGGCCTGAGCAAGTATCAGTAATTAATCTGGGATCGGGGGCGAAAAATGAGGCAGGCGATTTATCTCGCCGGAAATTGCGCTGTTGATGCGGCTGTGGAACAGGGTCTTTTGCAGTCAGACTGTCGTATCTATCAGGCAAATGGCGTAAGCGAGTCGTTGACATTGCTCGAGTATCAGGCAACACAACGACGCAATATGGATTCGCTGGTGGTGCTGGTGGCGGAGATCGATGCCGGAGGAATGCTGCTTCTCGAGACAATGTGGCAGCGTGGACTGCGTCTTCCGCCGACATTGCTGATCGATCGCGGCGCACAGGACATCGATCGTGCGCGGCGCGCAGTTCGCATGGGCGTGGGGGAATATCTGTTGCCGTGCGATGCGGACCTGCAGCGCGAGTGGCGCACGCGTCAGTTCGTGGAGAAAGCCGCCCGTCAAATGCAGTCACGCACAAGTGCACCGAGCGCGCCTGTGACACGGCCGTCGTTTATGCGCCGCGCGCCGAATCCGAATGCCGTCCTCGACCTGCGCTGGGACGCTGAACTGCACACGATCTTTCTGGGTGAGCGCGACATGCTGCAGCTCAGCCCTGCGGAAGCACGCACCTTCGAGATGCTCTACGTTCATCGTGGCCGCATCGTCGGCACCGAGGAACTTATCGAAAATGCGCTGGTCGAAAATCATGCGCGCAACCCCCAGCGCGAAATTCAGCTGCTCCGCACGCATCTTGCGCGTCTGCGCCGCCGCCTCGCTTCACACCCCGGATTCGGCTATCGCATCGAAAACATGCGCGGGGCTGGATACATGATGCTGTAGGGAGAGTGAAGAGTGGATGTTGATAGTAGATAGTGATAGTAGATAGTGGCAATCCGCTATCCGCTGTCCACTATCCACTATCTTCTACCTGCTATTACTCCCTTTCCCCCCAGCCCTTTTCGCATCATTTCGAACGCCTCCCCGGCGCGTTCCAGCGGCAGCACGTGGCTGACGAGCTCTTCCAGACCGGCATACGCCGGCCCGGCCAGAATTGCCATGGCGCGGCGCAGGCCGTCCGGGGTGGCGGAATAGCTGGTGGTCAGGTTGATCTCGCGCAGGAAGGCGTCCCAGTAGGCGAAGGTCAGCTCGCTGCCCGGTTTGCCGCCGAACAGCAGAATCGTGCCGCCATCGCGCACGCAGGCCAGCGCCGTGTTCAGCACGGCGTCGTTCACTACGGTCAGAATCACTACATCGACGCCCCTGCCGGCGCTGTGCGCGCGACAGAGCGCCGGCAGGTCGCCTTGCCCGGAGACGGCGCCGCCGGCCGCACCCCAGCGCTGTGCCGTCTCGATGCGCTCGGCCCGCACGTCCGCCACCAGCGCCGTCACTGATCGGTCGCGCAGCAGCGGCACGAACAGCATGCCCACCGCGCCTGCGCCGATCACCAGCGCACTGTCGCCTTCGGTCAGCCGCACCCGATCGAGCGCACGCAGGCAGCACGCCAGTGGCTCCATGAATACTGCGCGCGCGTCGGGCACGTGTTCGGGGATTGGCACGACGGTGCTGCGCACGTGCTCAGCCGGCACGCGGATATATTCGGCGAACCCGCCTGGCTCGATGTTCGAGCGTTTGAATTGCGGATCCATCGTCTCGCTGCCGCGCCGCGACCAATGCGAGCTATAGTCCGGCACGTGGTGCGCCAGCCCGACGCGCTGGCCGACGCGGAACTGCACCACGCCTGCGCCGACCTCATGCACTATCCCGACGACTTCATGCCCCAGCTGCTGTGGTTTGGGATACGCGCCGTACACTTTCAGTGTGTCGGTTCCGCAGACGCCGCACATGCTCATGCGCACGATGATCTCGCCGGCGCCGGCCGTCGGCTGCGGCATATCGAGCAACGCCACTTCATCCTGGGCAATGCATTTGACGTAGCGCATTACAGCATCACCCCGGGCCGCTCGATCGCCTGCTGCAGGTCGCCGAGGAATCGTCCGATTTGCGCCCCGTCCACAGCGCGATGGTCGGCGCTGACGGACAACGTGGCCATCGGCGCAGCGGTCGGCTGATCGTTGGCGTCCGGCACGAAGCGCTTCGTGGTGCGCCCGATCGCCAGGATCGCCGCCTGCGGCGGGTTGACAATGGCCGTGAAGCGGTCGACGGCGAACATTCCCAGGTTCGAAATGCTGAACGTGCCGCCCTGCATATCCGCTGGCGTCAGCTTGCCAGCCCGCGCACGCGCCGCCACGTTGCTCAGCTGTGCGGCAATCGCGCTGAGGTCGAGCGTTGACGCGCGGTGAATCACCGGCACGACCAGGCCGTCTTCGATCGCCACGGCGATGCCGACGTTGACGTCGGCGTATTCGACGATGCCGTCGGGCGTGTAGGTCGCGTTCACAGCCGGATGGCGCTCCAGCGCCCACGCGCACACCTTGATGAGAAAAGCCGTCAACGTCACTTTCGGCGCGTTCGCCACCTGCTTGTAGTCCTCGACGATCGCCAGCGCGCGCGCCACGTTCACGTCGACGCTCAGGTTGAACTGCGGCGCTTCGTGGACGCTGGCGAGCATGCGGCTGGCGATCGTGCGCCGGATGCCGCTGAGGGGGATCAGACGACGGATGGCGGGACCGCCGACGGCCGCCGGGGGACTGATGACGGCTGATTTTGGCTCCTTTGCTACGCTCAGGACGGGCTCGCCGACGGCCGCCGGGGGACTGATGACGGCCGATTTTGGCTCCTTTGCTACGCTCAGGACGGGCTCGCTGACGGCTGCCGGGGGACTGACGACGGCCGATTTTGGCTCCTTTGCTACGCCCAGGATGGGCTTGCTGACGGCTGACGGGGGACTAGCGACGTCGGTCGTCTGCCGCTGAACTGCCGTCGTCTTCTCCACATCTACCGACTGGATGCGCCCATCGGGGCCGGTGCCGCGCACGTCGCGCAGGTCGACGCCCAGCTCGCGCGCCAGCCGGCGCGCTGCCGGCACGGCCGCCGGCCGTTCATCGACCACCGCGGAGTCGACGGACGGCGCTGCTTTCCCTGCTGTCTGCGCTGTGCGGTCTGCGGTCGCCCGCTCCACGTCCTCGCGCGTGATCTGTCCGTTCTTGCCGGTGCCGCGGATCGTTGCCAAATCCAGCCCGGCCTCAGCGGCTATTTTTTCAGCGATCGGAGTAGCCGCTGGTCTGCGGTCTGCGGTCGGCAATCCCTTCGCTTCGCTCGGGACAGGTTGTCGGTCCTTTTGCTCTGCTTGGGGCAGGCTGTCCGTCTGCTTTCCGTCCGTGGCCGGTCGCCCACTCTCCACCCGCGCAATCACCTGCCCGATTGGCACCACGTCGCCGGGCTGGGCGGAGATGGCGCTCAGGATGCCCCTGGCCGGCGACTCGACTTCCATGGTGACCTTGTCGGTCTCGACTTCGAGGATGGCCTCGCCTTTTTCGATGGCGTCACCTTCCTGCTTGAGCCAGCGGGCGACGGTCCCGGTTTCCTGGGACATTTCGAACTTGGGCATGATGATGGGAGTGGACATGGGTCTTTTTTATTTCACATTTCACATTTTGCATTTGGCGAATTCGATCGGAATCGAGCCACGAGGGTGGTTCCTCAATGTGCAATGTGCAATGTGCAATGTGCAATGTGCAATGTGCAATGTGCAATGTGCAATGTGAAATCTCAAATAGCGAGCTGCGCCAGCTTTCGCGCCGCAGCGATGATGTCGCTCGTCTGCGGCGTGGCAGCACGCTCGAGGTCACGATTGTAGGGGATGGGCACGTCGGCGCCGCCGAGGCGGACGATGGGTGCTTCGAGATAAGCGAACGCCTCACTTTGAGCGATGGCGGCGGCAATTTCGGCGCCGTAGCCGCCGAGCAGCGGCGCTTCGTGGGCGATCAGCAGTCGGCCGGTTTTGCGCACCGAGGTGACGATCGTCGGCAGGTCGTACGGCTTGAGCGTGCGCAGGTCGATTACTTCGGCCTCGATGCCCTCGGCGGCGAGTTTGTCGGCTGCTTCGAGCGCGCGCGGCACGGTGATGCTGGCGCCGACGATCGTCACGTGCGTGCCCGGGCGGCGCACCACGGCCTTGCCGATCGGCACGAGGTAGGCCTGTTCGGGCACCGCACCTTTGGCTTTGTAGATCAGCTTGTTCTCGACGAAGATGATCGGGTTCTGGTCGGCCACGGCAGCCAGCAGCAGGCCTTTCAGGTCGTAGGGTGTGCTCGGGGCGACGACTTTCAGGCCAGGCACGTTGACGAACCACGATTCGAGGCTCTCGCTGTGCTGGGCGGCTGCGCCGGTGCCGCTGCCGGAAGGCAGGCGCATGACGAAGTTGCACACGGTGCGGCCGCCGAACATGTAGCGCACCTTGGCAGCCTGCAGCACGAGCTGCTCCATCGCCATGGTGACGAAATCCTGGAACTGCATCTCGGCGATCGGGCGAGTGCCGGTCATGCCGGCGCCGAATGCCACGCCGGCGATTGTGTTTTCGGAAATCGGGGTGTCACGCACGCGATCCGCGCCGAAGCGGTCGAAGAGGCCGAGTGTGACGCCGAAGGCGCCGCCGTATTTGCCGATGTCCTCGCCCATCAGGAACACGGCCGGGTCGGCGTCCATCGCCTGTGCCATGGCTTCGCGCAGCGCCTCGCTGCCGGTGAGCTCACGGGCGCCGGCGGCTGGTTCATAGCCTGCATGTTGCGGGAAATGGCGCGTGAACCACGTCGGCGCAATTTTCGGCGCGGGTGTGCGCAGCAGCGCCGGCTCGATGCTCAGGCCGCGCAGCGCGCGGTCGATGGCGTTCGACTCGTCTTCGAAATACACGTCGTCGAGCAGTGCCTGCGGATCCGGGTCCGGCGAGGCGTCGGCGAAGGCGATGGCATCGACGACGTCCTGCACGGCGCGCTGTTCAATTTCTTCGGCCGCGGCTTGCGTGAGCGTGCCTGCGGCGATCAGTGCGCGCTCGAAGCGGACGATGCAGTCACGCTCCTGCCATTCCTTCACTTCTTCCTTGGTGCGATATACCTGCTTGTCGCTCTTGGAGTGGCCCTTGTAGCGGTAGGTGAGTGCCTCGATGAGCGACGGGCCTTCGCCACGGCGCGCGCGGTCGACCGCCTGCTGCGTGGCGTGGTTGACTTCGAGCACGTCCATGCCGTCGACGCGCACACCGGGGATGCCGTATGAGCCGGCGCGCTCAGCGACGGGCACCGGGATCGAGAAGCGGGCCGGCATGCTCATGGCGTACTGGTTGTTCTCGCAGATGAAGACGACGGGCAGCTTCCAGATGGCAGCCATATTGAGCGTTTCGTGGAAGTTGCCGTTGTTCGAGGCGCCGTCGCCGAAGAAGCACAGCACGACGCGCCCGGTGTTCTGCAGGTGCGCGCTCAGCGCCGCGCCGACGGCGCTGGCCATGCCGCCGGAGACGATGCCGTTTGCGCCCAGATTGCCGAGCTGCACGTCGGCCATGTGCATGCTGCCGCCGCGACCGCGGCAGACGCCGGTTTCCTTCGCCAGCAGCTCGGCCATCATCAGGCGCACGTCCTGCCCTTTGGCGATGGCATGACCGTGGCCGCGGTGCGTGCTCGTCACCTGGTCGTGTGGCTCAGTTGCGGCAATCGCACCGACGGCGACGGCTTCTTCTCCGATATAGAGATGCATCGTGCCGTGCACTTTGCCGGCGAAATACTGCTGCTCAGCCGCCTCTTCGAAGGCGCGCACCAGCCGCATGCGGTAGAGAAGGGCGTGGGTGTCCTGGGTGTCCATCAGTGCGCGATTGTAGAGGGGAAGTAATAGTGGATAAGTGGAGAGTGATAGTGGAGAGTGATAGTGGATAGGGGATAGGGGATAGTGAAATCGTGGGAGTGCACTATCTACTATCACTATCTACTATCCACTATCACTCTCCCCTCCCATGCACCCTGCCGCCCCATCTGAGCCAGGCCGGGCGGCCGCGGTCATCGCGCAGAAATTCGCCGCGTGCGCCGAGGATGGGGTCGGCGGCGGCGAAGATGCGGTCTTCGGCGTAACAGGCGAGTTCGACTTCCGGGCCGAGCGGGTCGCTGTGCACGGGGGCGTCGGGGGTGGGGAAGTGGCCGAGGTGGCGCGCCTGCGCGTAGAGCTTGCCGTCGCGCACGCGCAGCGTCTGTTCTGTGAGGTGCGCGGTGTAGACGCCTTCGTATTTGCGCAGCTGTGCGGCGGTCATCGTCAGCGGCGTCACCGCATCGAACGACAGGCCGAGCATGTCGCGCAGCGCGCGGCTGCTGATTTCGTCGTTCAGCGGGGACCCGTCGTCCGAATTGGTGAGCAGGGCGATGGCGAAGCGTTTGCCCGGCACGATGCGCAGCTGCGCGGTGAAGCCGTTGGTGGCGCCGCCGTGCTGCAGGATCAGCGGGCCGTCGGGGCTCAACGGCGCATCCGGGATGGCGTTGAGCCGGCTGAGCCACCATGTCAGGCCCATCGACCAGCGGCCGGAGGCCGGAGTGTTTTCACGGCGCATGGCCAGCGCGGCGCGTTTGCTGATCACGGGCGTGCCGTCCGGTGTAGTCCCCTGTGCGACGTGCATGCGCGCGTAGCGCAATAGGTCGCGCACGGTGGTGTTGACGCCGCCGGCCGGGTGGTTGGCGCGGCCGATTTCCCACGGCGTGGCCACCTGCGAATGGCCTGCGATGACGTTGTGGCCGGCGGCGAATCGCTGCGTCATCACTTCCGTCGGCCAGAAGGTCGTGCGCGACATGCCGAGCGGTTCGAAGATGCGCTTGCGCACAATGTCCTCGTATGGCTGCCCGGCAGCGGCCTGCATGACGAGTGCGGCGGCGGCGAAGCCGACGTTGTTGTACGACCAGGTCGAGCCGAGCGGCGTCCATTGCGGCAGCGTCGCCATTTCTTCGACGATGCGTGCGATGGCGTCTGCGCCGAAGCCGAAGTCGTTGAAGTGATCGCCCAGCCAGCCGCCGGTGTGGATGAGCAGGTGGCGCAGCGTGACGTGCTGTGCGGCCTGTTCGTCTTGCAGTGTGAAATTGGGCAGCCACTTGCGAATCGGCGCGTCGAGGTCGAGCAGGCCGTCGTCGACGAGCGCCATCAGGGCGCTTCCGAGGATGGTTTTTGAGATCGAACCGCACTGGAAGAGCGTGTCGGGCGTCACCGGGAGCGGGTTGTCCAGCGATGTGACGCCGAGGCCGGCGTAATGCTCTTCGTCGCCCTGCAGCACGCCTACGGCGACGCCGGGGATGCGCAGCGCACGCATGCGCTCTTCGAGATGGTCGATCAGGGCGGCGAACGCCTGTGCAGAATGGGTGCGTGTCATGGGAGGGTCAGTTCGACGGCCGAAGTCTGATGGTGATCGACGGCGGCCGGCCGTCTGCGGTCTGTGGTCGTCTTTTGCAGCGCCTGGCGCCGGTTGCGGCGCGTCACGGCCATGCCGACGATATTGGCGACGGCGCGGCCGTAGCTGTAGCCGGCGGCGGCGCATGCAGACATGAAGCCTCCATCAGGCGTGATGTCCGGATTGGGGTTGACGTCGACGACGTACGGCTGGCCGTTTTCGTCGATGCGCAGATCCACGCGGGCGTAGTCGCGGCAGTCGAAGGCGCGGTACGTGCGCAGGGCGATGTCTTCGACGCGAACGCGCAGCGCCTCCGACACGGTCGGCTGTGCGATGACCGGCATCGAATTCCAGTCCGGGCTGTCCGGCACCCATTTGCTGTCCCAGGTGACCAGCCGATGCAGCGGATTGGGGACGCGCGAGAAATCGATTTCGCGCAGCGGCAGCACGCGCGGACGTCCGTTGCCCCACACCCCGACGTTGATCTCGCGCCCGTCCACGAATGCCTCTGCCAGCGCCGGTTCTTTGACCGTGGTGTTTACGTAGCGCACGCGCTCGCGCAGTTGTTCGACGTTGTGCACCACTGCATCGCGCGTGACGGCGATCGAACAGTGCGCACTCACTGGTTTGACGATGGCCGGAAAGTGATTCCAGTCCGTCACTTCATCGGCGGTGCGGAATTCGCGCCCGACGGGCGTCGGAATATTCAGGCGTTCGAGCAGTCGCTTGGCGCGCCCCTTTTGCGTGGAGAGTCGCAGCGTCCACGGATTGTTGCCGGTGTACGCATAGCCGAGCGCATCCAGGTCGGCGCAGATGCGCGCATCGCCACCGATTTCGTCTTCGATGCCCTCGCACCAGTTGAAGACGATCCATTCGGCCGGATCGAAGCGACGAATCGCCGGCGTGACGTCTTTCCAGAACTCGCACGTTTCGGTGCGACAGCCCAGTTCACGCAGCCCGCTCAGCATCATTTCGGTGTACTTGCCGGCCTCCAGCAAATCCTGGGGTGTGGACGTGGTGTACGTGTTGTACAGAATGACCACATTGGGCTGCGTGCTGTTCAGGCGGATTTTGGGCATAGACGTCTCCAGTAGATCAGCAGGTTGTCGCCTTCGGCGTAGTAATCGGGCACCTCGGATGCGGCGACGAAGCCGGCGGCGGCGTAGAGCCGGCGCGCCGGCGCGTATGCGTCGTTCGAGGATGTGTAAATCACCATGACGCTGCTGCCGGCTGCCGTGGCATGCTGCACTGCTGCGTCGATGAGCATGCGGCCGATGCCGCGCCCGCGCGCTTCGGCACGCAGGCAGATCCAGAACAAATCCCACGTGCTCTTTGTGAGCGATTCCTGACCGAAGCAGGCGAAGCCGTGCACGTGCTGCGATGCGGGGTCCGCAGCGACTACCCAGCGATAGGCGTCCGGCCGCGGCCGCATCCATGTTTCGGTGAACATGTCGTCCACGCAATCGGCGTCGCCTGGGCCGAAGACGCTGGAAGACAGCAGCACCTCACGGAGCGCCGTCCGGTTCGACCACGTCGCATCCTGCACGATGACGTTGCCGGCATGGGTCATGGGAGCGCCTCATGGAACGGCTCCGACGCAGCGGGGTTCGGTGCATCGACGGCGCTTTGTTCCCCGAAAAACGGTGAGCGAATATCGGTGCCGGACTCTGCCCGCGCTGCGGCGATTTCCAGCAGCCGCTGCAGCATCTCGCCGTAGCTCATCCCGCGCGCGCGCGCGGCGTTCATGAACCCGCCGTCCATGCTGATGTCGCAATTGCAGTTGACGTCCAGCACCATCGGCTCGCCGTTGCGCAGCCGCATGTCGATGCGCCCGTAATCGCGGCAGCCGGTGGCGCGGAATGCTTCCACTGCGACGCGTTCGATGCGCGCCTGCAGCGCTGCGTCGACGGGCGCCGGACAAATCGCCGGGATCCTGCGATACGCCTCCGATTCAGGCGTCCATTTCGAGTCGAATGTGCACAGGCGATCGTGAATGTCGGCGAAGTAGCCGTACTTCATCTGCGAGATGCCGAGCACCTCGAAGCCGTTCGGATGCAGTTCCGATCCCCATACGGAGACGTTGTACTCATCGCTGTCGAGGAATTCCTCCACCAGCGCCGGCTGCGCATATTCTTCGATGATGCGCCGTGCTTGCCGTCGTGCTTCGCTGAGGTTGACGGCGACCGAGTCGCGTGTGATGCCGAATGAGCAGTGTTCGGCTGCCGGCTTGACGATGGCGGGGAATGTGTCGAAGTGCAGCGTGTCGGCGTCTTCGCACAACGCCCAGCGCGGCGTCGGGACGCTGGCTGTTTCGAGCGTGCGCTTCATGCGCCATTTGAACTGTGTGGCGTCGAGCGACCGCACGTCTGAGCCGGTAAACGTGTAGCCGAGCGCTTCCAGACGTGCGGCGACTGTGGCGTAATAGAACACCTGATTGGGCAGGCCTTCGCAGGCGTTCAGCACGATCCATTCTGACGGCGAGAAATAGAGCAGCGGTCTTTCGAGGTCGTAGGCAATTTGCTGCGGCACGACACGCCAGCCCATCGTATTCAGCGCCGTCGTTGCTTCATGCACCAGATGCAGCGTCGATTCAATTTCGAACGCCTGATACTGCGCATCGATGCCGTAGAGAAGCAGGACGTGCGGCTTGTTCATCGCAGACCATACCGTTTCAAGCCGGCGTCGAGCACCGATTGAACCAGATCTCCGTGTGTCCAGCCTTCTGCATGCGCCATCAGTGTCAGATCGCTGCGGGGAGTGATGCCGGGCAGACCATTGATCTCAAGGATGAACAGCTTGCCGTCATCCTGCAGCCGAAAATCGACGCGTGCGTAATCACGGCAGCCGGTGACGCGGAAGGTCTGCAGCGTGAGTTGCCTCACCTCGTTCGCAAGCGCATCGTCCAGCAAGGCCGGGCAATGGTAACGATACAGATGCTCGAGCGTGTTTTTTTGCGCCGTGCCGTATACCGGCACCAGATCGTCGGGATAGCCGCTCAGGTCGGCTTCGCTGATCGGGAAGAAGTGCACGTCATCGCCGTTGCCGACGAGCCCGCACGTGATGTCGCGGCCGGCGATATAGCTTTCGACGAGCGCAGGCTGCTGGTAATTCTCGATCATCCAGGCCGCACTGTCGCGCAGCGCGGCTTCGTCGTGCACCAGGCTGCGGTTGCCGATTCCCATGCCCGTGCCTTCGTGCGCCGGCTTCACGAACAGCGGAAAGCGCAGCGACGGATGCAGCAGCTCGTCGGGTGCCGTGAATACCTGGAAAAGCGGCGTCGGCAGGCCGTAATAGTGCAGCACGCGCTTCGTCGTCGGCTTGTCGTTGGTGACTGCTGCTGCCAGCGGCGTAGGTCCTGTGTAACGCGCGCCGATCATCTCGAGCAGCGCCGGGACATGTGCTTCACGGCTGTCGCCGCGATATCCTTCGCACGTGTTGAAGCAGATGTCGGGCGAAAACGCCTGCAAATCGGCCGTCATCTGCGGTCCACCGTCGTGCATCGACACTTCATGCCCGGCATCTCGCAGCGCTTCGACGTATGCAGCGGCGCTGCTCTCGCTGTCCAGCTCGACGAGCGCATCTTCCGGTGCGTTGTCGTGCGGCTGCGGCGCGCTTGAGGCGAGGTTGACCAGCAACGCCACGCGGAAACTTTGTTCGGCTTTCGATGCGATGGATGATGTCATACGAGGCACGTTTGTACCCGCCTGCGAAATGCAGTTCGATCTTCCTGCAGGGCTCTTGCGAGGATCTCTTTAAGGACTTTATCGAGAATCATCGAGAACCCCTGTGGAAGACGATGTCAGCGCTTCGGCCGTGCTGTTCGTATTCCCGAATTGCGCCTTCGCATGCCGCCGCTGTGACGGCGCAGGAGGGCGCAATTCGGAAGATTTCAACAGGAACCTGAGCAGTGACAGGACGTGCGACGCGGCGGCTTGTTTGACGTGAACAATTGCGATTGTATGACGCGTATAGGGCAAGTCAATGCCCATATGTCTATCCTGTGCTTAAACTTGAAATTTAAGGTTATTTAAGGTTGTGCTGCTGTGCTGCCCACTGCTCCTGAGTCACGAACTCGCCGCCCTGTACGTGTCGCGCAGCAATTCGATATGAACCATCGAATTTGAGTTCCATCTCCATGCGCGCATGGCATTTGCCGTCCATGACCGTCTTGCGCACGAAGGGCAGATCGTCGTCGTCGCGGCTGATATCGTTGCCGGTGCGGATGCGAACGCGCACGATAGAGCCGCATTTGGCGCAGCGCACATAGGTCGAAACGACGCCGCGTTCGTCGCTTGTCGTTGCACTACTTCCGGCGTTGAACAGCTTGCGCAGCAGATTTAATAGATTCATAGCACTTCAGTCCCTGTTCCCTGTCTCTTTCACGAAGACGATCACTCCGAACGCGAGCAATGCGCACACGCCGGCGATCATCGACCCACCCAGCCAGCCGTACGCACTCGCCATCCTCGTCGTGCCGGGTGCGTCGAGTGCGAACGCGACATAGCCCATCCAGCCGCAAATCCAGACGATGATCCCACTCCGCAGCCGTGTGTTCGGACGGCTGCTGCGAACGCCTGCGGCGGCAGCGGTTGCTATCGCCCCCATTGCCAGTATCAGCAGTGTGAGGGCAAACCCAACGGCGCTCACGCGCGTGACAGGCTGTGTCTGCGACGGCGCTGGTTCCGGCGTCGCCGTCGGCACGGTCGCTTCCGTTGCGGTCGGCTCCGGCCGCAGCGTCGGCATGGCGGTCGGCTGGATGCGTTCTACGGAGACGGATTCAATGGCGGCGTTGACGCGGATCGTATCCGAGCGTTTTGCCTGATCGGATTCAACCGTAATGTTGAGTGTGCCCTGTCGTTCGATCGGCAAAGTGATGCGCGCGATGCCGCTTCGCGTCGTCGCGGGAATGCGCGGCTGCTCGACGCCTTCGTTCGGATAATTCAGCACGAAAAACACTTCGGTGCCGTCCGGCACCGCGTTTCCGTTGAGGTCGAAAATCGGCCCGGCCGTCAAGTCGAGCTTGTCGCCGATCTTCAGTACGATCGGCTCCACTGCGGTAATTTCTCCGGAGACGATTGCTGTGCTCAGCAGCGGAATCAGCTGCTCCGGGTCAGGTGCAAGGCGCTGGCTCAGGATGTAGCGCGTAGCGTCGACGGACACGGGCGATGTGCCGGTCGGCACGTATTCGCCGAACAACACACGCACTGCTGCTGTCAGCGCGGCGGTGCTGCGGCCATACACTCCGAAGTATGCGGTAATTTTGCTCACTTCGGTCGCATCGAGGTGATAGGGTGCGCCGAAGGCGAATAAGATCACGCGCTTGTTTCTGAATGTGTCTGCCTGATCGGCGAGGAATCGGCGAAATGCCTCCGATGAGGCGACGCTGGCATTCATGTCCAGAATGCTGATGACGATCCAGTCTGCTGTGGCGATGGCGCTGCGCATGCGCTGCGCCGTCGGAACGGTCTCGGTGGCTTCTTCTGTGGCTTTTAATGTCGCAGCCGGCGCTTCACCCTGGCTGAGCAGATCGCTCAGTGCGAATGCGTAGGTCTGGTTCGGATCGACCTGCCCGGTGACGGCTGGACCGTACAGCGTGAGTGCGATGCTGCGCAGCGCCTGCTTGTCGATGGCTGCGTACGGCGTGCAGCGCGCACATTCCTGTATCGGCCGGTCGTCGGTGAGGAATACGATCGAATCTCCGCGGCCGGGCGGGGCAGGGATGGCGCTCGGCAGGTCGCGCAGACCCGGCGACAGCAGCGTCACGGCGTCGCGCGCCACGTCGGCGGCGATTTTTGCTGCCGCGTCGGCAGGCAGGGCTTTGGGCGATCGATCACCGAACACCCGATCGGGCGCGAAGCTGCCTTCGTAGATGCGCAGCTTCAGTGCGATGATGCGGCGCACGGTTTGATCGACGCGCGCGGCGAATGCAGGATCGTCGACGTATTTGTTGGCGAAGAAGCCGGCCACTTCCTTGATGGCCGCCACTTGTTCCTGCCATGTCTTGCCGAGGCCGAACGTCCCGAGCACGAGCACGTCGTTGCCGGCCACGAATGCTTCCTGTGCGATGCGTCGCGCGTTGAATGTGGTCTCGTTCGCGTCGTAGAAGCGTCGAATCGAGCGCGCCCCGAGCTGCTCCGAAAATGTCACGCCGCCGCCGTCGCGCCACGCAGCCAGTTCAGGCAGCGCGAACAGCGCCTGATACGCCTGCGGATCGATGCTGATCGGACGAGTGCTGGAGCGAATGTTGCCCTGAAAACCGCGAAAGCGAATGTGCGTCGTCTGCAGGCCGTCCACGATTGTGTCGGTGATGGCGGCGCGCTGCGTCACGGCGAAGTACGGCAGCAGTTCGTTCTGGCGCAGCTGGTCGAGCGATTTCTGCACCGTCGGGATCTCGTCGAGCACATTGCGGTCGCTCGCGCCGAGGCCGGGAAAATTGCGGGCGACGAGCGCGACGCGGTCGGCGCTGCCTTCCCGCAGGCCGCTGTAATACGCCGCGCCGAAGCGTCCGACCCAGTACGGGTCGCCGCCGAACACATGCACCCCCGGATCGCCCGGTGTGCCCGGACGTGGTGCATCCAGCACGTCCAGCCCCGGGCCGAAATACAGGTTGATGCCGGCGCGGGCGAGCTCATTGCCGAGTGTGCGCCCCACTTCGAGCGCATTCGCCGGCTTCCATGTCGCCCCGAGCGCCATAGGGCTGGGGGGCTGCGTGGCGTCGGCGGTGATCTCGGAGAGCTCGAGGGAGTGACTGACTTCGCTGTCCTGCGCGAGCCCGATGAACAGCGGCACGGCCACTGGCGGGGCGGCTGTCGGCTCGCGCATCACGGTGGCCGCGACATTCTCGTCGCGGTCACGGGCCGTCGCGGTCGGCGCTGCTTCGTCGTAGACGTCGAGGAACGCCAGCGCCTGCAGATCGCGCGCAGTGCGCGCCGCCTGCACGATAGCCGGAGTATCGTCGGCGTTCGAAAAGTTCTGCAGCGATGCTTTCATCTGCACGCCGCCGATGTGAAAGGTGCGCACCAGATCGGCGATGTCCGAATCGGGCGCTGCTTCATCACCGGGGAAACTTACCAGCAGCAGCTGGCCCACTTTCTGCTGCACCGTCATGCGCGCGACGATGCGCTCCGCTTCCAGCGCATAGCGCGGCTGCGGTGCGGGCGTGACGTCCTGCGCCGTCGCCGGATGTGCGATCAGGAGCGCTGCCACAGCTCCGATGGCGCGGCGCAACGCCAGCCCTGGACGTTTCATCAATACCGTGGAACGCGCGGATCGATCGCCGTCGACCACGCGTCAATGCCGCCCTCGAGGTTCGACACGCTCTTGAATCCACGCGCGCGCAGAAATGCGCACGCCATCGCGCTGCGGCTGCCGTGATGGCACATGACGACGTACGGCTGCTCCCGGTTGAGCGTCTCCACCCATTCGTACATGTCGCCGAGCGGCATGAGTTCGGCGCCGTCGATGCATGCGAGATTGAACTCCCAGGGCTCGCGCACGTCGATGAGCTGCGTCGGTGCATCGCTGCGGCGCAGCGCGTCGAGGTCCGCTGCGGAAAGGTCTCGGTGGGGCTGCATGTGCGCCATTGTAATGGTCGGGCTACACTTGCGTCCACTATGAAGATCGCAACTTACAAAGCCGCCGGTGCGATTGGCACCGCCGTGCAGCGCGAAGACGGAGCATGGATCGATGTGAGCAAGGCCGGCGATGCGCTGGCGCTGGTCTCCGACAAGGCGGCGCGTGCAGCCGCCGCCCAGATCGTCGCCGGCCGCAACGCCAGGCCGCTCAAGGGGGCCAAAATGCTCGCCCCGATCCGCCCGCGCGCGCTGATCTGCATCGGCTTGAATTACATGGACCATGTGATCGAGACGAATGCCAAGGTCCCCGAGAAGCCGGTCATCTTCGGTAAATTCGCCAATTCCCTCGCCAATCCCGGCGACACGATCTCCTGGCATGCCGATGCCTCGGCCGAGGTCGATTACGAAGCCGAGCTCGGCGTCATCATCGGCCGCAAGGCGTCGCGCGTCTCGAAGGAGAAGGCGTTGTCGTACGTCGGCGGCTACACCTGCGTCAACGACATCAGCGCCCGCGATATCCAGAAGTCCGACAGCGGCGGCCAGTGGATCCTCGGCAAGACGTTCGACGGCTTCTGCCCGATCGGGCCGGCCATCGTCACCGCCGACGAAATTCGCGACCCGCAGAATTTGTCGATCAAGTGCATCCTCAATGGCGATGCGGTGCAGAACTCGAATACGCGCGAGATGATCTTCGGCGTCGCTCATCTGATCTCGCACCTCAGCCATTACATGACCCTTATGCCCGGCGATCTGATCGCCACCGGCACGCCTCCCGGCGTCGGCATGGGACGCACTCCGCGCCTGTGGATGAAGACCGGCGACACGTGCACGATCGAGATCGAAAATATCGGCAGCCTCACGAACAAGATGAAGGTTCTGTAGCCGCCGTTTGGGGCGAGTGCATTTCTTACGCGAAGCCGCAAAGAACGCGAAGAGGTTTGATTTCCGTCGCCGAAGAATCTTCTTCGAGCACAGGCGCTGCAATGCTCCTGAAAACTTTTTCTTCGCGTTCTTCGCGTTCTTCGCGCCTTCGCGTGAGAAAAACCTGCTGTCTCAAGTTGCCCCTCACTGCGGACACGCCCTCTTTGCATGCTCTCTTTCCCATGTGGTAGCGTCGGCACATGTCCGTGCGCCCGCCGACCGATTCGCGCAAGCAGCGTGATCAGCTGAATCGCAGCCTGTTCACGCTCGTTCTTTGCGTGCTTGTCGTCGGCGGCGCCGTGGGGATCGGCGTGTTCTATGGCTCTTCTGCCGGCCTGCTCGGCCTGGCCTGTCTGCTTGGCGGGGCCGGCCTGCTTGGCCTGTTGTGGGGAATTTTCACGCTGATCGGACGCTGGGTCAGTCCTGACAATGAGTAGCGACCCGAACCAATCGTAATTACTCAGGCTGGTCGATTTCTCAATGTGTAATATGCGATTCTTCTCGTCTGCGGGGAAGAAGCGCGTGCCGCACGAAAAATACTGGTCTGAGGCAGAGTCGTCGCGAAGATGATGTGAAGTGATGCGAAGGTGAAATGAACCTACGTAGACTGTTCTCCCGGGGCCTGGCCGTCGGCCTTGTCGCTCTCCTGCTGACGGGCTGTGCCGACTTGCGCAGTCGCGTTGAAGAACGCCTGCAGTCGCGTCGTTCCGCGCCCGTGCCGACTGTGCCGGTCGACGCACCGGCCGAAGTACAGGCGGAACTGCGCGATTTCGATCAGCTCGTGGTCAATTTGCGCGCTCTGTATCTGAAATCCGATAAAGTCGGGCCGAAGTGGCAGGTGGTCGTCGATGAACAGCGCAGCAAGGTCATCGCGGCCGGAGCAGACGGCGGCGAACAGTTCGCCCTGAGCATGCGCGCGGTCATCGATGCGGTTGGGGACGAGGACATCTCGCTGCAGCTGCCGTCTTCCGGGGCGTCGCAGAAATTCGGCGGCATCGGCGTCAGCGTGGATCTGCCGGCCGAAGGCAAGGACCGACTGCTGGTTTTGTCCGTGTATCCGAATTCGCCCGCCGAACGCGCCGGCATTCGCCCGCACGATTCGATCGTCGCCGTCGAAGGTGAGCCGGTGCGCGGCGCTGATGGCCCGCAGATTCTCTCGAAGGTGCGCGGTGAGCCAGACACGAAGCTCACGCTGACGGTGCGCACCCCCGGCCAGTCCCCCCGCGAAGTGACGCTCATGCGCCGCGTCATCGACGCCTCGCCGGACAACACGCCGGCGCAATTTCGGCTGATCGACGAAAGCTATGTGGCGTATTTTTCTCCGAACCCGTCTGATGCCGCAGGCATGCGCGATGAGACGGCCACCGCGCTGCGCCGCTTGTCGCAGAACCACCCGCTCGATGGGCTGGTGCTCGATTTGCGCACCAGCCGCGGCGATGACTTTCCCCTCGAGGAAATGCTCGGCCTGTTCATCAATGGCAATGAAGTCGGCTCTATTCGCACCCGCACCGCCACGAACAAGATCGCCGTGCGCGGCAAGGGCGTGGGTGGCTCGCAGGATGTGCGCATGGCCGTGCTGGTCAGTGACCTGACGAGTGGGCCGGCCGAAGTGTTCGCCGGCATTCTGCAGGACCTCGGGCGCGCGCGCGTGGTGGGCAACCGCACGCAGGGCCGCACCGCGTCGCTGCAGAACGTGACGCTGCCGTCCGGGCTCGAGTTGCAGATTCCTTATGGCGAAGTGCTCGGCCTGAAGAAGACGAGCTGGTACGGCGTCGGCGTCACGCCCGGGGTGGTGTCAGAGGCGCGCTGGGAAGAGCACACCGTCGGGGACGATCCGGTGCTCGCGCGCGCGTTGGAAGAGCTGCAGAAGTGAAGCACATGCGGGCGCTGGTTTTTCAGGGGCCGGGTCGCCTCGAATTGCAGGAAATCCCAGCCCCGCAGCCTGGGCCGGGTGAGGTCGTCGTGCGCGTGCGCACGGCGCTGACCTGCGGCACGGACCTGAAGGGCTGGAAGCGCGGCCATCGCCTGTTTGCGCCGGGCATGGTCTACGGGCATGAATTTTCCGGCGAGATCGCCATGGTCGGCGCTGGCGCGGCAAAGTGGCGCGCGGGCGATCTGGTCACTGCGGTGAATTCGGCTCCGTGCAACGAATGTTTCTATTGCCGGCGCGGCCAGCAGCAGCTGTGCGAGGACCTCGAGAATCGCTTCAACTGGGGCGCGTTCGCTGAATACATTCGTGTGCCGGCGCACATCGTGGCGCAGAACATGTATGTCGCGCCGGCCGGCGTGCCGCTTGCGCACGCCGGCATCATCGAGCCGCTGGCGTGCGCCATTCATGGCGTCGACGTCGGTCGCGTGCGCTTCGGCGATACGGTGGCGATCCTCGGCGCCGGCGCGCAGAGCCTGATGCAGATTCGCATCGCGCGGGCGATGGGCGCGGCGCAGGTGCTGGTCGTCGGCCGCTCGCGCGGTCGCCTCGAACGCGCGCGGGCGATGGGCGCCGACCACGTGTTCAGCGCACATGACGGCGACGCCGTGGCGTTTGTGCGCGCGCACACCGCCGGCCGCGGCGCCGACGTGGCGCTCGAAGCCGCCGGCGCCGCCGAGACGTGGCAGCAGGCGCTTGCCATGACGCGCCCGGGCGGCACCGCCGTCATGTTCAGCGGCCTCCCCGGCGGCACGCAGGTGCCGCTCGACGCCACCAAGCTGCACTATGGTCAGGTGGCGGTGCAGGGAATTTTTCACCACACGCCGCGCTACGTCGAGATGGCGCTGCACATGCTCGCATCCGGCGCACTCGATGCTGGCGCCCTCATCGACGGCGAGATTCCCCTCGAACAAGTCGAGGACGGCCTGCGCCGCATGGACCGCGGCGAGGTCGTCAAGCTGGCCGTGGCGGTGGGGTGAAGGCAGTGGACGGCGGACGACCGACTACGGATGACCGCTGCCTGAGTAGTTACCCATTCGCTATCTCGCTGCGCGTCATGCCGACTTGCCGATGACGACGATCGAAGCACGTCCAGATTTCTTCGCAGCCGCGCGCACGGTGTTGAATAAATATCGGAACATCGAACAGGTGCTGGGTGACTCGTCGAAGGTCCTGGTCAAACGCGCCGCGAGATTTTTCAACGGCGTCCCGTTCCTATTTCTCGATGCGCACTGGGAGAAATTGCCGCTGCTCGACGAAATTCGCTGCGTGGCGGGCAACGCGTCCGACGCAGTGATTTTGATTCACGACTTTGAAGTGCCGGGGCGGCCGGAATTCGGATTCGACGTCTATGGCGATCAGATCGTCGGGCTGCGCATTCTCTGTGAAGGCTTGGCGGAGGCGAAGCCGTACGCGATCTATTTGCCGAATTTGGAATACATCGCGGAATATCAGCGACTGCGCGGAATCTCCAAACCGTGGTTCATGCGCGGCACAGCGCTGGTGTTCATCGGCGCCGACGCTGTGCACGCGAAGTTCAGGGAATTCGGCGGCGCACATTTCTACACGCGCTGGGCGGGGTGACGTCGTCAGTCGTCGGTTGACAGCCAACCGACGACAGAGACTACTGCAGGCCGCCGACATGCGTGCATGCAGAGGTGTGTGCTCGGCAACGTATTCGAGATGACGCCCCCGCAGCGCTAAGGTGCGCCTTCCGTGCTGGGAGCGTCGACAGCCGGCGGTCGTCCGTCGTCCGCCGGCGTCGTCGTCACGGCGGTCAGCGGTCGTCCGTCGTCCGCCGGCGTCGTCGTCACGGCGGTCGGCTGTCCGCTGTCCGCCGTCGTCCACGACCGATACGCCAGCGTCCACACGGCCGAGTTCATGGCGGTGAAGTACGAGCCGATCACGGCGGCGAGCACGACGAACAGCAGAATACCGACGGCGACCAGCGCCCACGGCATATTTTCGATGCCGTTGCTCAGCACTGCGGTTCCCACGACGGCGCCGACGCCGAAGACGGCGAGCGGTATGGCAATCACGATGCCGACAACGAAGCCGACCACGGCCAGCAGGATCGCCAGGACGATGCTGTCGCCGATCCTGCTGCGGAAGACAGCCCAGCCGCGCTTCAGGCCGTCGATGGCGCCGAGGTTTTCCAGCACGATGGCGCGGCGGCCGAATGTCTCGAGGATGCCGACCAGCAGGCCGTAGATGGCGAAGATGCACAGCAGCGGCAGGAAGAGGCACACGATGCTGAGTATGCCGGCGCCCAGAATCGTCGAGAACATGTCATCGCCGCTGCGTCCGCCGGCAGCCGAACCGGCCGCGCCGACGATGGTAATCACCACGATCGCTGCGAAGATCGCGCCGAGCAGGAGGCCCGGGATCGCCAGCAGCAGCCGCATGCCCACCAGCGTGCGCACGCGCGCCGCGCCGGCGCGCCAGCCGTCGCCGAAGCTCGGGCTGCCGCCGCGCTCGATGCCGTCGACGTTGGCGATCAGGCCGCCCTGGCCGATTTCACCCAGCACCAGCGTGGCGATCCAGATGATGAAGAACACACACAACAGCGCACAGGTGAGTGCGAGAATCACGCCGCTGTTGTCGCTCATCCAGCGATTGAATTCGTTTCCCAGCTGCGAATCACCCATCCAGCCCGGCATCCGTCCCAGATCCTGCTGTCCGTCTGCGTTGCCGCCGGTGCCGACGCCGCTCCCCGAACCGCCGCTCCCCAGCGATGCCAGGAACCCCAGCAGCCAGAGCGACTTGTGCATCCACGTGATGCGAAACGCGCGCTTGATCGTGTCTACGTAATTCATATTTCCCTCTCCCCTCTCTCCTCTTTCCTCTTTCCTTTTCCCTTTCCCCTACTCCCACTCGATCGTCGCCGGCGGCTTCGACGTGATGTCGTATGTGACGCGGTTGATGCCGGGCACTTCGTTGACGATGCGGCTCGAGATGCGGGCCAGTACGTCGAACGGGATGCGCGCCCAGTCGGCGGTCATGAAGTCGTCGGTGGTGACGGCACGGATGGCGATGACTTCATTGTAGGTCCGACCGTCGCCCATGACGCCGACGGTGCGCACCGGCAGCAGCACGGCGAAGGCCTGCGAGGTGGCGCGCAGCAGATTTGCGCGCTGCAGCTCTTCCTGCAGCACGGCGTCGGCCGCGCGTAGTCGTTCGAGTCGCTCCCACGTGATTTCGCCGAGGATGCGCACGGCCAGCCCCGGGCCGGGGAACGGCTGGCGCCACACGATCGAATCAGGCAGGCCGAGTGCGCTGCCGACGGCGCGCGCTTCGTCCTTGAACAGGAAGCGCAGCGGCTCGAGCAGCTCGAACTTCATGTCCTTCGGCAGGCCGCCGACGTTGTGGTGCGTCTTGATCTTCGCCGCCGACTGGCGCTCCGGCCCGCGCGATTCGATTACGTCCGGATACAGCGTGCCCTGCGCCAGCAGCGCGCCGTCCTGTGGGCCCGGCACCTGCGTCAGCGTGCGCTCGAATACGCGGATGAATTTCTCGCCGATGCGCTTGCGCTTTTCTTCCGGGTCGGTCACGCCCTGCAGTGCCTCGAGAAATTCCTCGGCAGCGTTGACGGCGATCAGGCGAATGCCCTGCTCGCGCTGGAAGGTTTCGATCACCTGATCGGCCTCGCCCTTGCGCAGCAGGCCGGTGTCGACGAACACGCACGTCAGCTGATCGCCGATCGCCTTGTGCACCAGCGCGGCGACTACGGATGAATCGACGCCGCCGCTCAGTCCACACAGCACCGGCCGGCTGCCGACCTTTGTGCGGATGCGGGCGATGCTCTCGTCGATGATGTTGTCCGGCGTCCAGTCGTTGCTGCAGCCGCACACGCCGTGCACGAAGCGTGCCAGCAGGTCGCGGCCGTGCCGGGTGTGGTTCACTTCCGGATGGAACTGAATGGCGTACAAGCGGCGCACTTCGTCCATCATGCCGGCGACGGGCGAATTCGCGCTGTGCGCGAAGACGGTGAATCCGTCGGGGATGCGTTCGAGCCGGTCGCCGTGGCTCATCCATACGTCGAGTGCACCCGAGCTGTCTGTCCATGCAGCAAGGTCCTCGACGCGTGTGAGCGCACTGGGCTGCAGCGTCACCTGCGCGTGGCCGTATTCACGGTGCGTCGACGCAGCGACGCGCCCGCCAAGGGCGTGGGCGAGCAGCTGCATGCCGTAGCAGATGCCGAGCACTGGCACGCTGCTCTCGAGTACGTAATCAGGCAGTTTTGGCGCGCCTGCCTCGTAGACGCTGCTGGGGCCGCCGGACAGGATGAATCCGCGCGGCTGCAGCGCTGCTGCGCGTTCGGCCGGGGCATCCCACGGCAGAATTTCGCAGTAGACGTTTGCCTCGCGCACGCGGCGGGCGATCAGTTGGGTGAATTGTGAGCCGAAATCGAGAATGACGATGGTGTCGGACATTGCTGTGCAATTGTATGAGGTGGAGCAGGGGCAATCGTGTTTGGGCGCATTCGCCAAAAGGGGCGAAT
>CAXNFZ010000008.1:0-25789 GCA_964201495.1 Chloroflexota bacterium
AAAGAGGGCAAAGAGGGCTGAATTCCCTCACCGAAGAATCTTCCTCATGTGAAGACTCGAAACGCCATCAAATCTTCTTCCTTTGCGTTCTTCGCGGCTTCGCGTGAGACAAGTCAGCTGTCGAACGGCGTATAGCAAAGGTGAGATCACACCGCCCGCGGATCGACGATCTCCCCGGCCACGGCGCTGGCCGCCACGACCGCCGGCGACGCCAGATAAATCTCGCTGTCGCGGGTGCCCATGCGCCCGCGGAAATTGCGGTTTGCGGTGCTGATCGTCACCTCACCCACCGCCGGCACGCCCATGTGGTTGCCCATGCACGGACCGCAGCCCGGCACACCGAGCACCGCGCCGGCGTCGAGGAACACTTCGATCAACCCCAGCCGCGCCGCGTCCTTCATCACCTCGGACGACGCCGGGATCACCAGCAGCCGCGTCCCGGCCGCAACCTTCTTGCCGCGCAGCACATCCGCCGCCGCCGCCAGATCTTCCAGCCGGCCGTTCGTGCACGTCCCAAGGAACGCCTGCTGCACGCGCGTGCCCTTCAGCTCGCTCACTGGCACGGTGTTGTCGACGCGATGCGGCTGCGCCACCATCGGCTCCAGTGTGCTGAGGTCGTAGCGATGCTTCCACTGATACACCGCGTCCGCATCCGGATACAGCGCGTCGCGCCGGCTGTTCGCCTCGACGCCGCGGCGCGCCAGCCGCGCATCCAAATAGTCGAACACCGCGTCGTCCGGCGCAAGATACGCGTTCTTCGCCCCGAACTCGGCCATCATGTTCGGGATCACCATGCGGCTCTCAAGGCTCAGCGCGCTCACGCCGGCGCCGGTGAATTCGACCGACGCATACAGCCCGCCGTCCTGCCCCAGGTCGCCGATCAGCTTGAGACAAAAGTCCTTCGTCGTCACGTGCGGCGGCAGCACGCCGACCAACTCGATCTGCATCGCCTCGGGCACGCGCAGCCACAGCTCACCGGTCGCCCACAGCGCCGCCACTTCGCTGCGCCCCACGCCGGCGCCGAACGCGCCCAGCCATCCGAAGTGCGGCGTGTGGCTGTCCGATCCCAGAATCGACCAGCCGGGCAGCACCAGCGCTTCTTCGCTGAACACCTGATGGCAGATGCCGCGGCCGACTTCGAAGAAATGCCGCACACCCTGCTCCTTCACGAAGCGGCGAACCTCGGCGTGGTTCTGTGCATGCTGCGTCGTCGGCGCGGGAACGGCGTGGTCAAGCGTGATGCACAGCCGTTCCGGCTGCACGACCTTCTCTACTCCGAGCTGCTTGAACAGCCGATAGATGGCCGCGGTGTTGTCGTGGCTCAGCACGCGGTCCGGCCGCGCATCGACGATTTGTCCGGCGCTCACTTCGGCCAGCCCGGCCGCGCGCGCGATGGCTTTTTCTGCGAATGTCTTGCCCATAATTGCGGGGCGAAGTGTAGCAGCAGCCGCCGTCATCGGCGATCGAGTCAGGCTGACCCCTCTCTCCCTATATGATGCTCCCC
The DNA here is from genome assembly GCA_964201495.1 of Chloroflexota bacterium. Classification (GTDB taxonomy): domain Bacteria; phylum Chloroflexota; class Anaerolineae; order J036; family Brachytrichaceae; genus CANJQH01. Next base: position 1,505 of record CAXNFZ010000008.1, read on the forward strand.
CTGTGAACGCCACGTCCGCGCAGCACCCCGTCGACTCCCGCCGCAACATCGCCGCCTACATCTTCGATATATCGGTGTTCGGCGCGGGCATGGCATTCATCCCGTCGGCTACCGTGATCGTCGGCCTCGCCGGCCAGCTCACGAAGGACAAGTCGCTCGTCGGCCTCGCCGGCATGGCCTTCGCCGCCGCGTGGTTCCTGCCGCAGCTCTTTGCTGCGCGGCTGGTGCGCAACAGGCCGCGGCAGATGAATTTCCTGCTGATCCCGAGCCTGTTCGCTCGGCCGATGTTCCTGCTCATCGCGCTCTGGCTGGTCATGACGCGGGCGATCGACCCACTAGCGACGTTCTGGATCATGATCGCAGCGGTGACGATCTTCTGCGTGCTCGATGCGCTCGCCGGCGTCGCATGGTTCGACATCATGAGCCGCACGCTCTCGCCGCGCATCCGCTCGCGAGTGATGGCGACCGGCCACACCCTCGCCGGCTTTCTCGGGCTGGGGGCAAGCGAGGCGGTCAAGCGCATCCTCAGTAATCCGGAGATCGCCTTCCCCCTGAACTACGCAATTCTTTTTGGCAGCGCTTTTTTCTGCATGGCCGTTTCCACCATCGCATTCTTCGTCATGCGCGAAGTGCCCATGGCGCACGCCGAACTGCAGGAACAAAGCCAGTCGCACTTCATGGCTGACCTGCGCAGCGCAGCGCAAAGCGACACGGTGTTCCGGCGCGTCGTCGCCGTGCGTCTGCTCACCGGCCTCGAAGCGATGGCGGCGTCGTTCTACCTCGTTTTTCTCAAGGAAAAATTCACGCTCGGCGCTGCGACGGACGGCGACATGACTCAGGCCATCATCTTCGGAAGCATGGCGGGCGTGGCGTTCTTCGGCTGGCTCGCGGATCGATTCACATCGCGCCGCGTCGTGCACATTTCGTCGGTGATGTGGTTCGTCACGCCGCTGCTGGCCGCGCTCGTCGCCATTCTCCCCATCCCACTCTCGGCTGCGTACGCGATCTTCATCGTCGTGTTCGTGCTGCGCGGCGCCCTCGATCAGAGCCTCAGCCTCGGCATCATCGGCTACATGCTCGATGCCGCACCAGAACGCAATCGCGCGCTGTATGTCGGAGCCATCAACTCCGTCGGCGGCGTCGTGAGCGTCACCCCTTTCCTCGGCGGACTGTGGATCGACCTGTTCGGCCACGATGCATTCCGTGCACTGCCCTACGCCGTGCTGTTTTCTGTCGTCACTGCCTCGGCCGCGATCGGCATGCTCGTCAGCCTGAAGCTGCCTGCGCCGCGGCGATCGTAATCAGTCCTTCCCAGTTGAGTGCATCCGCACTCCCCGTGATCTCTGCCCCTCACGGCGGATGCCCACCGGCACCCGGGCGCATCCGCCGTTTGGGGCAAGTACATTTCTCACGCGAAGCCGCGAAGAACGCAACGAAGGCTGAATTCCATCGTCGAAGAATCTTCCTCACGCGAAGGCACGAAAAAGCCATCACAAGCTCTTTCCTTCGCGTTCTTCGCGCCTTCGCGTGAGACAAATCTGCTGTCGAAATTCGCCCCTTTTGGCGAATGCACCCCAGCACACCCATCGCAGGCGGCTCGTATATCATCGCTCGCTGTGAATGCCCCGTCCGCACAGCACCCGCTCGATTCCTCGCGCAATATTTTCTCGTTCGTGTTCGACATCGCCATTTTCGTCACCGGCCTCGCGTTCATTCCATCCGCAACGGTCATCGTCGGGCTGGCGGGCCAGCTGAGTGAAGACAAATCCCTGATCGGCGTCGCAGGCATGGCATTTTCGGTAACGTGGTTTCTCCCGCAATTGTTCGCTGCGCGACTCGTGCGCAACAAGCCGCGCCAGAAGCCATACATTCTGATTCCGAGCCTGATCGGCCGTCCCATGTTTCTCGTCATCGCGCTGTGGCTCGTGCTCACCCGCGCGGTCGACCCAGTGGCCACGTTCTGGGTCATGATTGGCGGCATCGCCATCTTCAACTTATGCGATGCACTGGCTGGTGTCGCGTGGTTCGATGTCATGAGCCGCACGCTCTCACCGCGCATGCGCTCGCGCGTGATGGCCATCGGCCAGGTGGCCTCGGGCATCCTCGGCCTCGCAGCAAGCGAAGTCGTCAAACGGGTGCTCGGCAACCCGGACATTCCATTCCCCGTGAACTACGGCATCCTGTTCGGCGGCACGTTCATCTGCTTCGCCATCGCCACAATCGCGCTCCTGATTTTGAAGGAGACGCCGATGCAGCACGCAGAACTTCATGAGCAAAGCCAGTCGCATTTCATGGCCGACCTGAAAAGCGCTGTACGGAATGACAGCCTGCTCCGCCGCGTCGTGGCCGTCCGCCTGCTCACCGGGCTCGAAGCAATGGCCGCGTCCTTCTATCTCGTATTTCTGAAGGAACGCTACTCGCTGGGATCGTCCGTCGACGGCGAAATGACGCAGGCGATCATCTTCGGCGGCCTCGTCGGCGTTGCGGTTTTCGGCTGGGTAGCGGACCGCTTCACATCGCGCCGCGTCGTGCATGCCTCGTCGCTCATGTACTTCGCCGCGCCGTTTACGGCCGCGGTCGTCGCAGCGCTGCAATTGCCGCAGGAAGTCGCCTACGGCGCGTTCATCGCCGTCTTCCTGCTGCGCGGCGCCGTCGAACACTCTCTGGTGCTCGGCGTGGTCGGCTACCTGCTCGATTCCACACCCGAACGAAACCGGGCGATGTACGTCGGCGCGATCAATACCCTCGGCGGGGTGGTCAGCCTCACCCCTTTTCTCGGCGGCCTCTGGATCGACTCATTCGGACACGGCGCGTTCAATTCGCTGCCCTACATCGCACTCTTTGGCCTGGTCTCCGCTTCCGCTGCTGCAGGGCTGGTCATCAGCCTGAAACTACCGCGCGTGTGATGACTGCCAAACGGAGCCATGGGCGCATATCGACGGCAGATTTGTCTCACGCAAAACTGCGAAGAACACGAAGAGGTCTGAATTCCATCACCGAAAAATCTTCCTCAAGCGAAGGCGCGGAAAGCCACAAAAAGCTTTTCCCTTCGCGTTCTTCGCATTCTTCGCAGCGTCGCGAGAGACGAATCAGATGTCGAAATCCACACCAAACTGAAGATCACCCGTTCCCTCCCCAACCCTCCTACGGTTACAATTCCTGCATCCATGAATACACGACGAGTTGTTGTTACCGGTCTCGGCGCCGTCACCCCGCTGGGCAACGACATGCCTGCGACATGGCAGGCTCTGCTCACTGCACAGTCCGGTGTCGGGCCGATCACGCGCTTCAAACACGATGATTTTCCTGTGCACGTCGCCTGCGAAGTCAGAAACTTCGACCCGACCGTGGCGATCGACGCAAAGGAAGTGCGACGCACGGACACCTACGAGCAATTTGCCATGGTCGCGGCGCAGGAAGCCATGCAGCACTCCGGCCTGAAGGTCACAGAAGACAATGCCGACCAGGTCGGCGTCGTCATCGGCTCGTCGGTCGGTGGAATCAACTCGATCATCAACAGCCAGGCCGTGCTGGAAAAACATGGCTCACGGCGCGTAAACGTGTATTGCATCCCGATGGTCATGTCGAACGGCGCAGCGGGCATGGTCGCCATTCGCTGGGGCGCACAGGGGCCGTCGTATTCGCCGGCTTCGGCCTGCGCCACGAGCAATGATGCCGTCGGACAGGCGTTTCAACTCATCAAACGCGGCGCCGCCAACGCCATGATCACCGGCGGATCCGATGCGACGGTCGTCAAGCTCGGCATGGCCGGCTTCGACCAGCTCACCGCGCTCAGCCACGACAACACCCTGCCCTCCACGTCGCCGCGTCCGTTCGATAAGCACCGCGACGGGCTCGTCGTCGGTGAAGGCGCCTGCGTGCTGATTCTCGAAGAACTGGAATTTGCTCAGGCACGCGGCGCGAACATCCTCGCCGAAATCTGCGGCTACGGCCAGACCAACGACGCACACCATGTCGTTGCCCCGTCTGAAGGCGGCGCAGGCGCGGCGCGCGCCATCCGCAAGGCCCTTGCCGAATCGGGGCTGGCGACCACAGACATTCAGTATGTGAATGCTCACGGCACCGCCACCCCGCTGAATGACATCTCCGAAACTGCAGCCATCAAGCAGGTCTTCGGCGAACATGCCTACAAGCTCGCCGTCAGCAGCACGAAGAGCATGACCGGCCACATGATGGGCGCAACGGGCTCACTCGAGTCGGCCGTGTGCGTGCGCGCGATCATGGAAAGCATCGTGCCGCCCACGCGCAACCTGCAGGAGCCGGACCCGCTCTGCGACCTCGACTACGTCCCCGGCGTCGCCCGCCGCATGCGCGTCGACGCCGCGATGAACAACTCATTCGGATTCGGCGGCCACAACAGCGTGCTGATCTACAAGCGCTTCATCGCATAGACCGATCGTGCAGCCGAGTGCCCGATTCCACTGTGCCCCACCACTTCATAGAGATTCTTTCGAGACTCAGTCCCAATCCATCGAGGCATGATCCCTGAATTTCGCGATCCAATGTTGCTTCGGCGTGCTCTGACGCACCGATCATTCCTCAACGAACACCCCGAGGCCTACGGCGAACAGGACAATGAACGCCTTGAATTCCTCGGGGATGCTGTGCTGGACTTCATCGCCGGGGCCTGGTTGTTCGATCATTTCCCCAACCTCGACGAAGGCAAGCTTACGACGATTCGAGCCGCCCTCGTTCGCGTCGCTACACTGGCTGACTTTGCGCGCACGATCGGCCTGCAGGACCATATGCGGCTCGGCAAGGGTGAAGTCGACACAGGCGGCCGCAACCGCAGCAACATCCTCGGCGATGCGTTCGAGGCGGTCCTCGGCGCGCTGTACATCGATCAGGGCATCGACGCCTGCCGCGCCTTCGTGCTTCCTTTTCTCGAAGACGCCACCCCCCGCATCCTGCAGGGCAACAACGATCGCGACCCAAAAAGCAAACTGCAGGAATGGAGTCAGAGCGCGCTCAACGTCACGCCGCGCTACCGCATCGTCGAAACGTCCGGACCAGACCACGCGAAGGTGTTCACCGTCGAGGTCTGGCTCGGTGACATGGTATTTGCCCGCGGCGCCGGTCCGAATCGCCAGGCCGCCGAACAAACCGCCGCGCGCGAAGCGCTCGAACGCGCCGCGCGTGAATTGCCGACGGAAGGGTAGCCTCGCACCATGTCCCGCGTCTTCGAAATCGCCGCGATGCTCGTCCGACACGCCGAGCGCAGGTGTCCCGGCCAGGTCGCGCTGATCGTCGGCTACGGTTCGCACATCAAAGGCAGCGCCAGCGAAACTTCGGACCTCGACACCTACTATGTTCCGGACCCCGACGGCGCCGCCGCGGCGCTCTGCACGCAGTTCGTCTTCGACGGCCTGCCGTACGACCTGTGGCCAGTGCCCTGGTCGATGCTCGACGACATCGCACGCGCCGACGGCGAACGGCCATGGAGCCTGGCCTCGTCACTGATCGTCGACGCACGCATTCTGTACGCCCGCGACCAGAACGCGCGCTCGCGCTTTCATGCGCTGCAGCGGCAGGCCCAGCAGCTCGCACTCCCCGCCGCGCGCGTCGACATGCTTAACCGAGCCGAACGCGCCCTCGATCGCTCGCTCGCCGCACTCGGCCGCATGCACATGCTGGCCAGCATCGAATCAGCCGAACTGCACGACCACACGATCGCCGCGCACACTTTTTTGCAGCAGTTCTCCGATTCGATCGCGCTGCTGAATCAGCGAACATACTCGAAGGGGTACGGAGCAAACCATGGCGAATTGCTGCGCATGCCGCTCGCTCCTTCCAGGCTCGCGGAGCGAATCACGCAGATTCTTCAGAAGCCCGGAGGTGCTGACTCTCTGCGCACTGCGACGCTCCTCACAGCAGACCTGCGCGCGCTCCTCGCTGCTGAAAAACGAGCATTCGCTGCGCCGGCGTCGCACAAACAGGCGCTGCGCGACTTCTACTTTTTCGTCCTCGAATACACCAACAAGATCCGCACCGCCTGCGCACGACAAAATCAGCGCGCCGCCGACGCTGCAGTCACCCTGCTCACGGAAGAAGTTGCAGGCGCACTGGCGCGCATCACACCTGGCATTTCCAAAACACCGCTGCTGCTGTGGCGCGAATACTCCGCCGGCTACGTCTCCGCACGATTGCCGGATCTGATTTCCGTCGCTGCAGAAGGTGATCTGAACACGCTCGAACGCGCCGCCGTCCGCTTCGATTTTGCGATGCGTCGTTTCCTCGAACTACACGGCGTCTCCGCCGACGTGTTCGACGACGAGCGTGATCTGCAGGCCTTTCTTGACGCACGCGCTGGTTGACGCGGATGTATCCGGCGTTCAGGCAGGACGCTCGTAGAAAGCCGAAGCTCGCTACGGCGCGCGAAATCCTGGCAGAGAGGGGCGGTCGATCAGCGGATGCACCCATGACGAATCTGCCGGCGCTTGCGCACATCCCGCGCATCGCGCATCATTGACCTGTTTCATACAGACGGAGGCAAACCCTATGACCACTGCCGCTTCAAACGACGAGCTCCTGCAGCAACTCAAGCGTGACGGATTCATCCTGATCCGCAACGCACTCTCCCCTGAACTGACGACATTCTGGAAAGACGTGCTCTACGGCATGTACGACCGCGGCGAATATCAGATCCGCAACGGCGTCGGCAATGTCGCATTCGAGCACCTGCTCGCGCTCCAGCCGGAGCGCGCGCGCGAACTCGTGCGGCATCCCAGCACGGCGCCGTTTTTGCGGTCCGTGCTCGGCAAACAATGTCAGCTGCGCAGCCTGCGCGCGCATGTGAATCCTGGTGAATACACGCAGGAATGGCACATGGATTTCTACGACTACTACTACCAGGTTGAAAAAGCCGGCGCCGACATTCCGCTCGTCGGCACGTGCATGAACGCCACGTTCTACCTGACGGACAACACACCCGATCGCGGCAGGCTGACGTTCGTCAAAAACTACATCGATCGCCCGGTGCCCGATCATCTGCGGCCGAACCTGCGCTACACCGAAGACCGCAACGATCCCTTCCAGCGCTGGTGCGATGAACAGGAGCGCGTCGACCTGCATCCGATGACCGGCGACGTGGTGGTGTTCTACAGCCATGTGCCGCATCAGGGCGCGAAGTTCGGCATCGACAGCGCCGGCAACATGCGCGCGAATATCGTGCTGCACTATCAGCAGAACCCAATGTTCCCCGGCATCAGCTTCGTCAGCGATTCGCAGTTCACGCTCGAGACGCTGGGCTACCGCGGAACTTTCCCGTTCGCCGACTAACTGATACGCGGCGGCGCAGGTCCGCAGGGGATTCGTTCATGCGAAAGTCCCTGGCCCGCGTCACTGCGGCACGAAACTACCGAGGCAGGCCGATTGCTCGACGCGAAGAATCGTGCACGGCCAGCGTAGTTACACGTAAGGAGATCTATGCTCAATCAGGAACAACTCAAGTTTTTCAAAGACAACGGCTACCTGCTCGTGAAGGGCGTGTTCAGCCGCGAAGAAGCCGCCGCGTTTCGCAGCGACGCGCATGCGCTGATCGAGCGACTCGCCGTCGGCGCAAATCTCGAAGCCACGTGGGGCGCTGCGCGTAACACGTCGGCCGCCGCCGAAAAAACAGCGCTGTACCACTGCCACAACGTGCAGTTTTACTCAGCGATGCTCACCCGTCTGATCTGTGACGAGCGCTTCACAGGCCCGGTGTCCGACATCATGGGCACGCCCAATGTACAGCTTCATCACAACAAGCTGTTCATCAAACCGCCGGAAAACGGTTCGCCATTTCCGATGCATCAGGACCAGCCGTACTTTCCGCACGATCGCAATACGATGATCGCCGGCGTCATACATTTCGATGATGCGCCACTCGAGAAGGGCTGCATTCGCGTCGTCCCCGGCACGCATAAGCTCGGCCCGCTCGAACACAAGCCCGAAGGCGGCTGGCACCTGCCGTTCGAACAATATCCGATCGAGTCGTCGGTGCCCTGCCCGGCCGAAGCCGGCGACGTGCTGTTCTTCAGCTATCTCACCGTGCACGGATCCGGCATCAACGTCAGCAACGAGGCGCGCACCACGCTGCTCGTCCAGATGCGTGATCCGTCCGATCCGCCGACCAAACTGGTCCACGTCTCGCGCGGCCAGGGCATGATGCTGCGCGGCATCGACAGCACCGCACGCCACTATCCGATGCAGGAAGGCGCGTGGGCGAAGGAACAGGCCGCCGCGATGGGCGGTGGCGCAATGGGTGCGCCTGCGATGGGAATGGGGTAAGGGCAAGTGGATAGTAGATGGTAGATAGCGGATAGTAGATAGCCGATAGTAGATAGTAGATAGTAGACAGTAGATAGTAGACAGTGCCTGCGAAACTATCTGCTATCCGCTATCTACTATTTGCTATCCGCTATCTGCTTCCCTTACGCCCTACACCCATACTCCGCTACGAACCCGAACAGCTCCTGCGCCCGTTTGCCGCTGATCAGCGAATCGAAGCCCTGCAGGCCACGATTTTCAGCGTCGCCGAAAAAGCGCGCGGCGATCTCGGCCGACGGCGTGTTCACCATCGTGTCCGGAGCGACGACATACGCAATGTGATGCTTGTTCGGTGCGAGCGGCGCCGTGGCGGCGAGATACGCGCAGCGAGCGGCGTCCCGCACATCGCAGTACGCATACAGCGCCCAGTGCGGATCGAATGCCTCCTTCCACGGGAACTGCGCCTTGATCACATCCGGATGCGTGATCGCGGTGAAGCGCAGGCTCACCACGCTCAGGCCGAAGTGCCGCGCAAACATTTCGCCGCAAACTTCGTTCACCTGCTTTGACAATGCGTAATCCGTCTGCGGATCGATCTCATGCTCCTCGTCAATCGGCAGGTAGCGATACCGTGTGTCGTTCTGCATGTACACCGTGCGCGCCACCTGCACCGTCGACGCCAGCACCACGCGCTTAATGCCGAGATGAACCGCCGCCTGCAGCACGTTGAACGTGCTGTTCACGTTCGTGGAGAACGTCTCTGCCGGCGGAATCATCTTGCTGTCGCGAATCGCAGCGAGATGGATCACCGCGTCCGCCCCGGCGAGCGCCGCGACCGTCTGGCCGTAGTCGGTCAGGTCGGCGCGCAAATAGCGCTCCGCGGAAACGCCCATCCCCACCGTGTCGACGCCGTGCACTTCGACGCCAGCCTGCGTCCTGGCATATTCCGATGTGAAGCTTCCGATCAGCCCCCTGGCTCCAGTAATGACGATTTTCATAAAACGGAATACTAGACGCGGTTGGAACGATGCGCCACCGATCGCCGCAATGCGTCTTCGAAGATTTCGCGTGAGACAAATCTGCTGATGGCAGTGAACTTCCCGCGCGTTAAAATCTTCATCCGCGTAACTACTCAGGCCATCCATTTTTCCAACGCGAAACGCGCTATTCCTTCCCCCTTCGGGGGAAGGAATAGCGCGTTTCGCGGGAAATACTGATTTAGGCCTGAATAGTTACTCATCCGCCGACCAGAGAACGCAATTCTGTTCGGGCCTGACCATGCGTCTACGTTTCGTACAGCACGCTCCATGCTGAATCGCACCACCGCACTGCACTACGCAGCACTCCTCGCATTCGCCGCAGCACTCCTGCTTGCGCGCGTCGACCTGTCGATCCCGCTCGGAAATTACCTGTGGGGCGAGGACGCCAATGTGTTTATGAACCAGGCCGGAAGGCTCGGCCTGGCCGGCATTGTGACGCCGCACGCCGGCTACGTGGTCGCCTACCCGCGCCTGATCGCATGGTTCGCTGACGCATTCCCGCTGACCCTTCGTCCGGCGCTCTACGCCGTGGGATGGATCAGCGCCTACACCATCATGGTGCTGCTGCTCGACCGCGGCGCAAAAATGCTCGGCATCTCCGCGCTCGCGCGTTTCGCCTTCGTCGGGTTGGCGGTACTTCAGCCGCACAACGGTGAATCGCTTCTCAACCTCACCAATTCACAGTGGATGATCGGCGTCGGGCTTGCCGTTTTTGCGCTTACGCAACGCGAGCAGATTCCGGTCCACCCACGCATCGGCGTTCCCCTGCTCACCTTGCTCGGGCTGACGGGTCCGTACGCGCTGATCCTGACGCCGGCGCTCGTGCTGCGCTGGCGTCGCGAACGGTGGCCGCTGCGCACGGCATGGTGGGCGATCGTGCTGATCGCCTGCGGCATGCTCCAGGCAGTCGTCGCCGCTTCGACCGGACATTTCCGCACGATTCCTGCCGCCGCCGAGCAGATGCCCTTTCCGTGGAACTGGCTGTATCCGATCGGGCAGATCGCCGCATTCGGTGCGGCCGGCGCATTCGAACGCACTGCCGCCATCGCCATGTGGCTTGCTGCGATCTTCGCCGTCGTGCACGCGCGCAGGGCCGCGAACGCCGTGCAATTGCGATTCGACCTGCTAGCGCTCATGATCGCCGCAGCATCGTTCGTCGGGGCCAGCCTGATTGCATTCCGCGCGAACCCGGCGTTCATCGCGCCCTACGTCGTCGGCAATCGCTACACATGGGCGCCGTTCATCTTGTTTTTTCTCGCGGCGTTCGTCGCGACGAACACGTCGCGCAACGCACGCCTGGTCGTCATCGCAACAGGGCTCGTCATCTGCAGCGCAGGCTTGACGCGCAAGTCGGCGGCCGAAATGCATTTCGCCGCATTCGCCAATCTCGCGCAGTATCGACCAGTAACCATACCGATCTCACCGCCGCGCGAACGATTCCCCAACTGGTTCATTGATGCAAATCCGCAACCTGGCGGCGACGACCCGCGCATTGAACCAATCCGCGTCACGCCGAAGGATGTTGCAGCGGTAAATGTCGATGGCGCAGCTGCTGACGGCGCCGTCGTTTGGACAGGCAATGACCCGCAACTGATTCTGACGTCGGCGCTGACCTGCACTTCATCACGCGACATCGGAGTAGAAATCGAACTGCAGCGTTCGACGCCGGGCTGGCTGCAGTTGTTCTGGGACGCCCAGGCCGACTTCCGCGAAGAGCGCTCATTTCGGCGCTGGTACCCGGATGGAGTGGTCACCGCGCAGTTCGCATTTCGCAGCCCAGCTGAAACGCTGCGGCTGCGCTTCGATCCTGCCGAAATCCCGGGCAACGCCGCCCTGCGCTCGATTTCCGTGTACTGCCTGAAGTAGGGGTGCATCCGCAGTTTGGGGTGAATTTCGACAGCAGATTTTTCTCACGCGAAACCACGAAGCCGCGAAGAACGCGAAGGAAGAGTAACTACTCAGGCCTAAATCAGTATTTCCCGCGAAACGCGCTATTCCTTCCCCCGAAGGGGGAAGGAATAGCGCGTTTCGCGTTGGAAAAATGAATGGCCTGAGTAGTTACAAGGAAGAAGATGTTGATGGCTTTTCGAGTCTTCGCTTGAGGAAGATTTTTCGGCGTGGGAATTCAGACCTCTTCGCGGCTTCGCGTGAGAAATCTATTTGCCCCCAACGCCGGATGCACCCGGCAGCTAACGTTTGCTCAGCTCTTCACGGAAAAGATCATTCAGGACCGGCGCGTTGCCTTTGCCCTTGAGCGCCTTCATGGCCTGGCCGACGAAGAAGCCGAAGACCTTCTCGTTGCCGGCGAGGAACTGTCCGACTTCCTTCGGATTCGCATCGAGCACCTGCACCACGATCGCGCGCAGCGCGTCCTGATCGTTCACCTGCCCCAGCCCGCGGCTCTGCACGATGGCCGCGGCATCGGCGCCGCTGGCGAACATCTCCTCAAGCACCTGGCGCGCCGTGTTCACATTGATCGTTCGAGCATCCACCAGGCGCACCAGGTCGGCGAGCTGCTCGGGCTGCACGCGCACCGCTTCGATCGACTCAATGCTGGCAGCGCGCATCAGGCGCGCGAATTCGATCTGCATGAAATTTGCGATCGCCTTCGCATGCGCCGGACCCGCAGCTGCCACCGCACGCTCGAACCAGTCCGAAGTGAGCCGGTCCGTCGTGAGCTGCGCTACGTCGTAGGCGCTCAAACCATAGTCCGCACGATATCGATCCTGCCGCTCGAGCGCCAGCACAGTCACACCGGCGCGCGTGCGCGTCAGCCATTCATCGGACACGTAAAGTGGCGGCAGATCCGGTTCCGGGAAATAACGATAGTCGTGTGCGTCCTCCTTGCGGCGCTGCATGAAAGTCGCCCCACGATCGGGGTCCCAGCCCAGCGTCACCTGCTCGACGCGACCGCCGGATTCCAGCAGCATTGTCTGTCGGCGAATCTCATAGGCGATCGAATCACGCACCGCGCGCAGTGAGTTCAGATTCTTGATTTCGACCTTCGTGCCGAATCCTTCGCTGCCCTTCGGCCGCAGGCTCATGTTCGGCTCGCAGCGCATCGCACCCTTCTCCATGTCGCCGGTGCTGACGCCCAGATAGCGCACGATGTCCCGCAGCGCATTGAGATAGGCGTATGCCTCATCGGCCGAATAAATGTCCGGCTCAGTCACGATCTCCAACAGCGGCACACCGCTGCGGTTGTAATCGACCATGCTGCGGCTGCCGCTGTGGGTCAGCTTGCCCGTGTCCTCTTCAAGATGCGCACGCCGCACGCGCACTCGTTTGCGATAGCACTCCTCGACCCAATTTCCGCTGCTCAGATCGCGCACATCGACATCCAGATAGCCGTCATAGCTCATCGGAAACTGATACTGCGTGATCTGATATCCCTTCGGAAGATCCGGGTACCAATAGCTCTTACGCTCCCAGAACGTTCGCGTGTGAATACTGCAGTGCAGCGCCATGCCGACCTTCATCGCGAACTCGACGGCGCGCGCGTTGATGACCGGCATCGCGCCGGGCATGCCACCGCAGGTCGGGCACACGTTCGTATTCGGTTCTGCTCCGTGAAACGCCGCCGAACAAGCGCAGAACATCTTGCTGGCCGTGTCCAGCTCGATGTGCGTCTCCATACCAATGATGACTTCGTATTCCATGTTGGTGTCCCATGATCGACAACGACTCAGACCATCATTGGTTCAATTCCCGAAGCGCGCGAGCGCAGGTCGGGCAATGCCAGCGAAAACCTGAAAAGTTATCATGATTGTGTTTTGAACGACCACGTCGTACTTTTGCGATCCGCGACCCTTCAACTGCAGATCAGCATTCCCGACGCACACACAGTCCTTGCACCGTGGTGCACAGGCGAAACTGCATATTTTGTGACGGGAATTAAACTCGCTCGATTGGTGCAGCATCGCCGGCTAACCGAGTTTCAGCTCCGGCTCGATGTCGAGCGACAGATCATGCCGCACGCCGCGAACAAAAGCGAAGTGCGCAGCTGCGCCGATCATGGCAGCATTGTCGGTCGACAACGCACGATGCGGGAAAGAAACCGACACGCCAAAGCGATGCTTCATTTTGTCGCGCAGCGCCTGATTCGCGCTCACTCCGCCGCCGACGAGCACCGCGCGCGCGCCGAATTCCTGCGACGCACGCTGCGCCTTTTCAACCAGCCAGTCCGTCACCGAATCCTGAAAGCCCGCGGCCATATCCGCCACCGGCATGTTCGGAGACAGCTGGCCGTTGATGCTGTGCTGCTGCACGAGATTGAGCATGGCCGTCTTGGCGCCGCTGAACGAGAGCAGAAATTCTTCCGACAGCGCCGCCCCGCTGCGCGCAGTCTTGGCGCTGACGGACACTTTCGGACGCGACAGCCGATAACGCAATGGGTTTCCAGACTGCGCAGCTTTTTCAATCGCCGGTCCGCCCGGATAGCCGAGGCTCATCATGCGCGCAACTTTGTCGAACGCTTCACCGATCGCATCGTCGACGGTGTGACCGATCAGCTGATAGTCACCGTGATCGCGCATGAGCACCAGCTCCGTATGGCCGCCTGAGACGATCAGTACGAGCAATGGGAACGGCGACCCGAACGCACTTTCAAGCCGGTATACGAGGGGCTCAGGCGCACCCGTCGATTCCAGCCAGTGCGAGTAAATATGCCCCTCAAGATGATTCACACCGATCAGCGGCAGATTGCGCGCCAGGGCGATGCCTTTTGCAGCGTTCACACCCACCACCAGCGAACCGGGCAACCCGGGACCGCGCGTGACTGCCACTCCGTCCAGATCGCGCCACGATTTGTCCGCCTGCACCATCGCATCGCGAATGACCATGCCAATTACTTCGACATGCGCGCGCGACGCCATTTCCGGAAAAACGCCGCCGTAACGTTGATGCAGATCGATCTGCGAAATGACAACGTTCGACAGGATGCGACGACCGTCAGTGATTACGGCAGCGGCGGTCTCGTCGCAGGAGGTTTCGATGGCAAGCAGCGTGCTCATAGACCGTGCTGCCGAAATCATAGCGCATCGGAGCACGAGGTGCGTCTGCAGTTTGGGACTAATTCACCTGACTTGCCACTTTAGGCAGAATTTCGGCCTGGTCGCGACTACGTCGCGTCCCCGTTGAATTTGCCCAGGCCGCACCCGGACCCAGTGGTCCGGGCTGGGGACGTGGGCGCGCTTCAGGCACTTTTTCGTCCGGCATGAGCGCCGGAGGCGCGGTCCGCCGCGGGGAATCGACCCGCAGCCTCGAAGAGGCGGCCGCATCCCAGCCCGGGGCACAGCGCTGGAGGCGCGTCGCCCCGGGCGACGCCGGCGCGAGCCGTGGCGTCCGTCGAAAATGGCCAAAGTCCAGCTACGGTGGCAAGTCAGGTTAGTTAACCTGACTTGCCACTTTAGGCAGAATTTCGGCCTGGTCGCGACTACGTCGCGTCCCCGTTGAATTTGCCCAGGCCGCGCCCGGACCCAGTGGTCCGGGCTGGGGACGTGGGCGCGCTTCAGGCACTTTTTCGTCCGGCATGAGCGCCGGAGGCGCGGTCCGCCGCGGGGAATCGGCCCGCAGCCTCGAAGAGGCGGCCGCATCCCAGCCCGGGGCAAGCCGCGACGCTCGTCGGAAATGGCCAAAATCCAGCTAAAGTAGCAAGTCACGTTAGTTACCAACTTAGTCAATGAGATTCAGAGGAGTCCGTGCAGATCGCAAGTCAGAGTATGCACTTCAGCCCGATCCACGAACGGCGGGGTGCCCAGCAACCGACTGGCCAACTGGTGGGGAGCCGACCCGGCGCACTGCCCATGCCCGTGACCAGCGATACTTCCAACCATGCAACAAATCCACATCGACACGGACATCGGCGGCGACATGGACGACGTGTGCGCGCTCTGTCTGGCACTGGCCTGGCAGGAGGTGCAGCTGGTCGGCGTAACCACTGAGCAGGAGTTCGACGGCATCCGCGCCGGCATGGTGCAGACGTTGCTCGCGCTCGGCGGGCGCCCGGACGTGCCAGTGGCCGCCGGCGCGCAGGTCGAGGCGATGCACTACCGCATACGGCCCGGGCTGCCCGCCGAGGCCGCCAACTGGCCGGCCCCGATCACGCCGCTTCCAGGCCGCGTCGACAAGGCGCTCGACCTGCTCACGCAGTCGATCGATCATGGCGCCACGATCGTCTGCATCGGCGCATGCACCAACCTGGCGCTGCTCGAGCGCCGCACCCCCGGCATCCTGGCGCGAGCGAATCTTGTGCTCATGGGCGGGCTGCTCGACCCGGTGCGCAGCGGATTTCCACAGTGGGATTTCTCGTACGACTGGAATTTCCAGCAGGACACCGACGCCGCCCGACTCGTGCTTCAGACAGCCGACCCGCTGCTCGTTCCGATCACCGTCACCGTCGAAACAGCGCTGCGCCGCCGCGACCTCGCCACTCTCCGCGTCGCCCAGCCCTTCGGCCCACTCATCGCCCGGCAGGCGGAGGTTCACGACGCCGAATATCACAACGGCGATCTGGCGAAGACCTGCGTGCACGTGCCGAGCGACCTGATCAATTTTCTGCACGATCCACTCGCCGTCGCCATCGCAGGCGGCTGGCGCGACGGCATCGAAATCGAACGGGCGCACATCCGGGTCGACATCGAGGACTCGTGGCTTCGCCTCCACCGCCGCCCGGACGGCAAGCCCCTCCGCATCGTCACCCGCGTCGACGGCCCGCGCTTCGATGCGTTCTGGCTGCACGCCCTGACGAACGCGCCGACGACGCCCGGCGCCTGATGCGTTGACAAGCTGAGATATTTTCCATACGCCGCCGTATTCCCGTTGCACTTTTCTGCGCACCGTGTACAGTCACGTCGTTATGAGCAAATACCGAGAACTGACCGAAGCGCAGGTGCAAAGCTTCCTCGACAAAGGCTATCTCGTCGTCAAGAACGTGCTCGACCGCGATCTCGCCAGTCAATGGATTGATGGCGCCTACAAACGGCTGGGCTACGATCGCAACGACCAGACGACCTGGGAAAAAGAAATTATCTGGATGGATCACTCCGTGCAGCGTCCGATCAAGGAAATCGCGCCGCGCGCATGGAACGCCATCCTCGACGTAATCGGCGGTGAAGAGCGGCTCGAAACGAAAGTCATGGGCCTCCCTTCGGGGCACTTCACCACGATCGACTCGTGGATCTGGTCCGATGCATTCATCGTCAATTTCCGCCGCGGTGCAGACCGCGAATGGGTTCCGCCGTCGCCTCAGTCGGGCGGCTGGCACAAGGACGGCAGCTACTTCAAGCACTTCCTCGATAGCCGCGAGCAGTCGCTGCTGACCATCGTGTGCTGGTCAGACATGAAGCACCAGGGCGGCGCCACCTACATTTCGCCCGATTCCGTGCGCCTCATCGCGCGCCATCTTGCCGCCCACCCGGAAGGCGTGCCGCCGGGCGAATTCGACTTCCAGAGCATCATCGAGCAATGCAACGATTTCGAGGAAGTGACCGGCGAAGCCGGCGACTTCGTGATCATGCACCCGTTCATCCTGCACGCCTCGTCGAACAACAAGCTGCGCGTGCCGCGCTTCATGAGCAATCCGCCCGTCGTGCTCAAGGAGCCGATGCACCTGAATCGCGAAAACCCGGAAGACTTTTCGCTGCTCGAGCGCGCCACGCTGCACTATCTCGGCCTCGAACGACTCGACTTCCAGCCCACTGCGCCGCGCGAAGGCGCATGGTGGTACGTCTGATACGGAGCGAATAACAACGCACGCGCAGAGCCACTGCTCCTGACCAGTTCAGAAAATCGCAACTACTCAGGCCATCCATTTTTCCAACGCGAAACGCGCCATTCCTTCCCCCTTCGGGGGAAGGATTGGCGCGTTTCGCGGGAAATACTGATTTAGGCCTGAGTAGTTACAGAAAATCACATTCGAAGCATTCACCTGGCCAGAGCAGTGACGTAGAAACTATCGGCCTGAAAGGGAGTGGCTAAACTCGACTACATGAACCATGGCCGATTGTTTTGTCCCTGAATCGTTCCGTCACCAGCGCTGCCTGAATCAGGAACGATGCCAACGCCTGCCGAAGCAGATCGTTTTCGACGCTTCGCCAATCTCTCGTATGCGCTTGAGCACGATGCATGCTCCTCCTACAATCTCCGCCAGAGGTGCACGCACATGTCAAATACTCATCAGGCGAAGATCGGCATTTTCGGAATCGGGCTGGCAGCCTACTGGCCGCAATTCGAGGGTCTCAAGGACCAACTCGCGGGCTTTCAGCACGTCGTCGAAGACCAGCTGCGCAGTTTCGGCGGCGAAGTCATTTCGGCCGGCATGGTCGACACTGCGCAGGGCGCAAACGCAGCCGGCGATCTGTTTGCTCGCGAAAACGTAGACCTGATCGTCTGCTATGTAGCCACCTATGCCACGTCCTCGCAGGTGCTGCCGGCGGTGCAGCGCATCCGCAAGCCAGTGCTGGTGCTGAACCTGCAGCCCACGCCCCAGCTGGACTACGACAACATGACCACAGGCGAGTGGCTCGCCAACTGCTGCGCATGCTGCGTGCCCGAAATCAGCAACGCGTTCGCACGCGCGCGCATCCAGTTCAACGTCGTCTCGGGCATGCTGCGCAACGATCCGCGCGCATGGGGCATCATCGGCGAATGGGTGCGCGCCGCGTCGACGGTGCGGGCCGTGCAGCGTGCACGCATCGGCTTCCTCGGCCACACCTATCCGGGCATGCTCGACATGTATTCGGACAACACCATGATCCATGCACAGTTCGGCGCGCATGTCGAGGTGCTGGAGATGGACGATCTTGAACAGCGCGTCGCCGCCGTCACGGCTCCGCAAATTGCAGACAAGGTCGCAGAAATCCATGAGGTGTTCGAGCTGGCCTCACCCGGCAGAGACAAGATCAGCATGCCCGTCACGGACGACGCACTGGCCTGGTCGGCGCGTGTGGCGTGCGGCCTGGATGCGCTCGTCGCGGACTACGACCTGCAGGGCCTCACGTACTACTACCGGGGGCTCGACGGCAATGCGTTCGAGACGCTCGGCGCCAGCCTGATCGTGGGCAACTCACTGCTCACGGCGCGCGGCATCCCCTGCTCTGGCGAGGGCGACCTCAAGACCTGCATGGGCCAGTTCGTCATGGACCGCCTCGGCGCCGGCGGCAGCTACACCGAGCTCTACGCCATGGACTTCGTCGAAAACTTCATCCTCATGGGCCACGATGGCCCGATGCACGTGAAGATCGCCGAAGGCAAGCCACTGCTCCGTGGACTCGGTCTGTTTCATGGCAAGCGTGGCTACGGCCTGTCCGTCGAGGCGAAGGTGAAGTACGGCCCGGTCACGATCCTCTGCACGACCCAGACGGCGGACGGCCAGCTGAAGTACATCGTCGCCGAAGGCGAATCGATCCCTGGCGCCACCTTCCGCATCGGCAACACCAACTCGCGCCTGAAGTTCTCGCTCGGCCCAGCCGAATTCATGGACGCATGGTGCGCAGAAGGACCGACGCACCACGTCGCCCTCGGCGTCGGTCATCAGCGCAAGACGATCGAAAAAGTCGCTCGCCTGCTCGGCATCTCCTGCGTGACGATCGGGTGAAGTGGGCGACGGACGACAGATCGGCATTCACCAGCAATTCATCGTGTTTTGCTATCGTCCGTCGTCGTCAGCTTACGCCAGCATCAGCACTGCGACGAGAAACACCGCGAACAACGTCGGCGTGACGAAAATCAGGGTGAAGATCAGCTTCTCGTAACGCAGGTGCATGTAGTACATAGCCACCAGCGCAGCCTTGACCAGCGCAATCGCCACGAGCGGCGGAACGATCGCCGCCTTGGGCAGTCCCAGCAGCGACACGCCGATTTCCAGGATTGTGAACAGCGTCAGAATCACGAACACCACCACAGGGCTGGTGTGGCGCGCGTGTACGCCGTGCTTATCTTCGGAGTTATGGGGAACGTTGGCCATGTCAGGTGAGATAGACGATCGTAAAAATCAAGACCCAGACCAGGTCGACGAAGTGCCAGAACAGGCCGAAGATTTCGACAGTCATGTAATTTCCGGACCAGTAGGCATTTTTGCGCGCACGCAGCCAGACGCCGATACAGATCAGCGTGCCGACGAACACGTGCAGGCCGTGAAAGCCCGTCAGCGTGAAGAACGCACTCGAGAAGGGATCGGCACTCGTGAAGTACACATGGCCCTCGTGCACCAGTTCAGCGTATTCGATCGCCTGGCCGCCGAGAAAGAGCACGCCCATCACGATCGTGGCGAGCAGCCAGCGCGTCAGGCCGCGCTGATCATCCCGGCGGACTGCTTCGATTGCGAGCACCACGAACAGCGAG
Source organism: Chloroflexota bacterium (assembly GCA_964201495.1). Classification (GTDB taxonomy): domain Bacteria; phylum Chloroflexota; class Anaerolineae; order J036; family Brachytrichaceae; genus CANJQH01. Next base: position 21,154 of record CAXNFZ010000008.1, read on the forward strand.
CTGGCGAGCAGGATGAACGTGTTCGCACTGACCAGCGCAATGCTCAGCGCGTTCGGTTCCCACCACTTCTCGAAAAACTCCTCGACGGTCGAGGTCGCGCGGAACACGCTGGCGCGCGTCATCACGAACGCGCCGATCAGTCCGGCGAAGATAAGAAATTCGGAGCTCAGGAAGATCCAGAACCCGTATTTGCGGTTCAGGTTTCCCTCTTCAGCGGCGCGCGTCAGGCGACGCCCTTGTACGTTGGTTTGGTTCATACAGGCGGCAATTGTAGCGAATTCAGTGAACTTGCAAATCGGTTCACTTCAAATAAAAAAGCCGAGGTGCGGCGAAAGCAGCAACTCCTCAGCACTCAGCCAGCATCTCCAGCGAACCATGCCGGTTCCTGGCCAAAAAACAGGCATGAGCATGATTCACACCGAAGATCCGACCGACCTGACAAGTTGCGAAGAATTCAGAGCCACAGTGGGCGCACGGACATATTTTCCGTAACTTTCGCCGTCGCTCTGAATCTTCGCTGCACCTTACCGTCGCGCGATTTCGATCAACGGTTTTTTGGGCGGATCCTGAGGCAGGTTCGAGCCGCCGATCAGGCCGGAACCGCCGCTCGGAGGCGGCGGAGGGCTGCCCGGCGAACCACCGCCCTGCGCGCCCGCGTCCTTGTCCGGGTCGTACTTCGGCAGAATTTCCCGCGCCTGCACCATGATCTTCGTCATCTTGGCAGCCAGGTCGCTGCGATCCTGCTGCGAGAGCTGGTCGGCATACTGAATCATCACTGTGATGATGCGGTCATCCGCAAATTCCCTGATTTCCTCAAGAATCGCCCGCGTGCCGTCCGGATACTCGGCCTGCATCAGCGCACCGACAATCTGCACTTCCGGCGGCTGGCGCTCCGAGATCACCTGCATCGCGATGTCCTGCATCGCGCGCAGCATCTGCAGTGCGTTCTGATCGCCGCGCTGTTCGGCAGTCTGCAGGTTCATCTGCACAACCTGAATGAACGCGTCGTCGATCTGCTCGGCGTTCTCACGCGCAGTCTCCATCGGATCCTTGCTTGATGCGATCGTCTGGATCAGCTCAACTTTCTGCTGCATGTAGGCACGGCCGGCGGCGTCGATTTTTTCACGCACGTCCTGCACTTCCTTGCGCAGCGCCACGAGCTTGTCCTTCTCAGCACCGTCCGCCGTCGCTTCTACGCGCTGCGTCAGCGACTGGAAGAACGCGTAATCGAGCAATTGGCGACCAACCGTCACCAGCAGCTCCCGCGACTCGGCGTCCTCCGCAGCGACGAGCTGCTCGAGCAGCACTTCCCTCGTCGGGGTTTTCTGGAAGGTCTCGAGCAGCGCCATGCGCCGCCCCACGACCTTGCCGTACGTCGTCTCTTCGATCAGCATCTGCTGCACGTCGGACAACTGCTGCACGACCGCGTCACGGCCGGACTGCATGTTGGCGTCGATCGTCGCCCCGAGCAGATCGAAAAACGCTGCATCGATCCTGGCATCGTTGTCACGGGCAGCCTTGCGACGCAGCTCGACGTCCGTGAGGCGAATCAGTTCGCGCAAAACGTCAACCTTGGCCTGCTGCGCCTTCAGCATTTCAGGGGTGATGCCATCACCTTCGAGGATGGCTTCCATCATGGTCTGAAATGTAAAGAACGTGCGCGGCTGCAGCAGATACGCCTTCGGCGACTCCGCTGGCAATCCTCGCATAATCGTCTGCGTCATCTGACCGATCATGCGCTCCTGCTCTATTTTGCCCATGTTCAGCTCCATCGGCATCAGCACGAAGCAGAATTGCTTGGATGGATCGTGATACATGAACGGGGCCGCAATATTCTGAAGGCGCCCCTGCAACAGCGCATTTTTCAGGGTCGGGTCACGGCCGACATCGATGATCTGCATCGGCGCAGGCGCCGAGCGTCCGGCGCCGCTTCCGCCGCGCATATTGTCCGGGGTGATTAGTCGAGACATTTTTCTCCTAGAATGCCGCGTGATTATAAGTGAGGCAATGCACGCACCCCTGCGCGCCCTGCGCGAGTGCGCGGGCAGTGCATTCGCCAAAAGGAGCGAATATATCTCTCACGTGAAGAACGCGAAGAGGTCTGGAATGACGGACGACGTAACTTCTCAGGCCATCCATTTTTCCAACGCGAAACGCGCTATTCCTTCCCCCGAAGGGGGAAGGAATAGCGCGTTTCGCGGGAAATACTGATTTAGGCCTGAGTAGTTACCGGACGACAGTGAACAGTCGGCGGCTCGGCGGTCATCAGTCGGCGAGTCCCCTCACAAAACACGCTATTCTTTACCCCCCTTGGACGTTGCTTCAGCCCTGTGCCCTGGCCGCCTCCGAGAAAAGCGTGTTTCACAGGAAATATCAATCTGAGTCCGAGTAAGAAGTGACTAAATCCGAGTAGAGTCCGTAATTCACGATTTTCTCTCTACACAGACTTGGCCACTCCCTCCGAGTAGTTACGAAAAACAATATGCGACCGATTTCAGACAGCAATTCACAACAGACGCAGCCCGACCTCCCTTCGTTCATCGAAGGTGAGATCAGCGTGCTGGCTGCGCTGCAAGCGCGCTGCCGCGACGTCCTCGAAGTCGTTCTGGACAAAGTGCGTGCGCAGGAAGAACTCCATGACGTTGCAGCTGCAGCGCGGGCATCGCGCGTCTCGCTGCGGCTCGCCGCACGCGAAGAGATCGACGCCCTGGCCCAGGGACGCACGCACGGCGGCGTCATTGCCCGCTGCGGTGAGCGTCGCTACGATTCCCTGCGCGATCTCACGGAAGCGGTGACTGAACCCGATCCCTGGTTCGTCATGCTCGACGGCATCGAAGATCCGTTTAATTACGGGCAGGCCGTGCGGGCGCTGTACGCCGCCGGCGCCGCCGGGCTGCTGATCCGCCCACGCACATGGATGGGCGGCGACGCGGTCATCCTGCGCAGCTCCGCAGGTGCGACCGAGCACATGCCCACGGCGCTCGTTGCCGGGCCGGACGAGGCAGCCGAGCACTTTGCCAGCCTCGGCTGCCGCATCGTCGCTAGCGCCCGCGACCGACGCGCCGAATCAGTCTTTGACGCTGATCTGTCCGGCCCGCTTCTTCTGCTGATCGGGGGAGAAAAACGCGGACTGAAGCGCGAACTAATCGACCGCGTCGACATGCTGCTGCGCATCCCTTACAGCCGCCGCTTCCCCCACTCCCTCGGCAGCGCCGGCTCCACCGCAGTTCTGGCATTCGAACTCATGCGCCGCCGGCTGCGGTGAGCATTCCTGCTGGTGCCGCTGTTGGGGCAGAGCGCTCGGAGAAGGCAAAGGACGCGGCGCAGGCTCCGCCCCCTCTGGTTCCTTTCGCGCCTGATTTCGAATGCTCCCAATGCATCCGCTGTTAGAGGCGAATGCATTTCTCACGCGAAGCCGCAAAGAACGCGAAGAGATCCGAATTCCGTTGCCGAAGAAATCGTCCTCATGCGAAGGCACAAAAAAGCCATAAACAGTCTTTTTCTTCGCGTTCTTTGCGGCTTCGCGTGAGGAAAATCTGTCGTCAAAATTCGCCCCAAACGGCGGATGCACCCGGGGCAGCCGTCAAACGCACTTCTCCCATAGAATCCCACGCTCATGACCTCTGACAAACGCACGGCCCTACCGATCGACGGCCTGATCGCACTGTTTATTCTCTATATTTTGTGGGGCAGCACGTTCCTCGGCATCAAGTTCGCTCTGGAAACATTCCCGCCGTTTCTGCTCGGCGGCACGCGCATGCCGCTTGCAGGCGCGCTCATGCTCATCTACCTGAAGCTGCGCGGCACGCCGTGGCCAACTCGTCGGCAATGGCTGCACTGCGCGCTGTACGGCTTCCTGATGATCGGCGTCAGCAACGGCCTGCTGGCACTGGCCGAGACGCAAATCTCGTCCGGCCTCAGCTCGGCGCTGGCCGGTGCATCGCCGCTGCTGATCGCACTGTTCTCCGGCGCGTTCGGCAAATGGCCACGCCGCCTCGAATGGATCGGCATCATTGTCGGCTTCGCCGGCCTGCTCGTCATCAACAGCGGCGATGAAATGGCCGGCAGCACCATGGGCATGATCGCGCTCATCGTGTCATCCATCTCGTGGGCGATCGGTTCAGTGCTGGCGCGCGAAAAACTCGACCTGCCCGGCGGCCTGATGACCACCGCCATCGAACTCGTGCTCGGCGGGCTCATGCAACTGTCCGTCAGCATCGCCCTCGGAGAAAAACTCATGCCGGTCACCAGCACCGGCCTCGGCGGCTGGCTCTTTCTCGTCGCTGCGTCGATCGTCGGCTTCAGCAGCCACACCCTCGCCATTCGCAAGCTGCCGATCGTGCTGGCGACGAGCTTTTCCTACGTCAATCCGATCGTGGCGATCTTTCTCGGCATCACTCTCGCCTCCGAGACCCTTTCACCGGCGACCGCCGCCGGCATCGGGGTGACGCTCGTCGGCGTGGTGCTCATCAGCCTTGCTCAGGCGAAGAAGGCGAAGAAGGCGACAGACAGCTGACGACGGACGACGGACGATCAGAAGCCCGGACGTAAGTCAGCGAAGGGACATCTGTCGTCTGCCGTCTTCTGTGGGAGTGCGCAAAGCCCAATTGGTATCCGCGAAACACGCCATCGCCCG
>CAXNFZ010000009.1:0-25504 GCA_964201495.1 Chloroflexota bacterium
GCTATCGCCAGCTCTCGCATCCTCGAAAACGAATGCTCGTCTCCGGCGAGAACTTCGGGAAGGGGCGATAGGCGTTGATGCCGGGGACGATTTCGCCGCGCAGGTGAAAGCAGCTCGGCCACAAATCCGGGCCGGCATGCAGAATTTCGGTCGTGGTCGGGATGTAGCGAATCGTGAGCCCGCGGCGCCAGCGCGGCGAGGTATTGGCATCGGAGCCATGAATCACGTTCGGATGATGAATCGACACGTCACCAGCAGCGAGCACGACATCGACCGCAGCAGATTCGTCGACGAATTCATCAGCGATGGCCGAGCTCAGCACGTTGGCAACATCGGTGCGGCGATGCATTTTCTGGAGTTCCATATTCTGCGTGGCAGGCAGCACGCGCAGACAGCCGTTCTCGCGCGTCGAATCATCGAACGCCAGCCAGAGCGTGACTACTTCCATCGGTTCGAGCGGCCAGTAGCTGCCGTCCTGGTGCCACAGGACCGGCTGGCCCTCATACGGCTGTTTGGCGATGTAGTGCGAAGCGAACAGAGCGATGTTCGGGCCGATGAACGCCTCGGCCACGTCAAGCAGGCGCGGGTCGCTGATCAGGCGCACCCAGAACGCGTCGTCGCTCATCAGCGTGTGGCCGAGCGCTTCCGGCCGCAGATCCGGGTGCCTTTTCAGAAGCCACTCGATATGTTCGCGCCCCTCAGCGACGAGGTCGGCATCGACTACTTGACGGGCGATGGTGTAGCCCCGGCGATCGTATTCTTCGCGAGCGGATGTCCATTGATTCATATGATGCAAAACTCCTTCCACAAAAACACCTGCCGGAAAACTTGCAGGAAAATCTACAGGAACAACTCAGGCGATACCGCTGCAAGCCGACAAGTCCGGTAAGCGATCTGATTCATAGTACAGGCCATTTTCGAGTCGATTGGTCACGGGTGCATCCGCAGTTCAGGGCAAATTTCGACGGCATATTTTTCTCACGCAAAGCCGCGAAGAACGCAAAGGGACAAACCTGTTGCGGATTTTCCGTGTCTTCGCATGAGGAATTTTCTTCGGCAATGAAATTCAAACTTCTTCGCGTTCTTCGCGTTCTTCGCGTGAGAAATGCATTCGCCCCAAACAGCAGATACACCCATGGTTTACTTCGTCCAATCATCCCGATACTGCGCAACGAACGCCCCATAAAAATGCTGTGCGTGCGCGTCGAGCCCATCAAGATAGCCCGGTTCGAGGAACCACGGCTGCGCAGAAAAAAAGTCACTCCATGGTTCAGAGCACTTGGTGTACGTCAGCATCAGCGTGCGGCGCGGAATTTCGGAGCGATACCGACCGCGGTGAATTGCGTTCGGGTTGAACAACACCGCATCGCCGGAAGCCTGTCGCATACGCAGCGCGCCCGGCATCTCGTTCGAACGATTGTGCGTCCAGCCGTCGGCCTTGCGGATGGCATATTCCTCCGGCGTGTCCCAGCGCAGGTGCGAGCCCGGCACGATCTCGATGTCCTCGCTGGGCAGCAGCGCAATCTGCAGCTGCATGCCGGTGCCGGTGGCGCCGGCGGCGCGCAGCATTTCCCATTCCTCCGCGTCGTCGCGACGGCTGAACTGCGAGTCGCGATGCCAGTCGCCGTCGACGCTGATTCCGCTCGGATTGAAGAACAGGCTGGTGCAGCGGAACATCGGCTCCTCGCCGAAGATCGCCGCAACGACGCGCAGCACCTGCGGGTCCGCCGCAGCCGCGAGCAGAGCCGCCCGATCCGCTGTGTTCCCACGGAAATACGCCGGATGGTTCAAATGCCGCATCACCGTCGCGTCCGGGCGAGCACCCGGCTGCCCGGTCTGAGGATCACATTCGCGCCATTGAGCGAGAACTTCGTCGCACAACACGCACAATTGTTCGGCGCGCGCCGGATCGATAAGCGACGGCATGACGACGCAGCCATCGCGCTGCCACTGCGCAAGCACATCGGAAATAATCGCCATGCACGTATTGTGGCACGGGAGTGCATTTGCCGTTTGGGGCGAATGCGTTTCTCACGCGAAGCCGCAAGGAACGCGAAGAGGTCTGAATCCCGTCGCCGAAGAAAATTCCTCAAGCAAAAGCGCGGAAAGACCATACAAATCTTTTTCCTTCGCGTTCTTCGCGGCTTCGCATGAGACCAATCTGCTGTCTAAGTTTGCCTCGTAACTACTCAGGCCTAAATCAGTATTTCCCGCGAAACGCGCTATTCCTTCCCCCTTCGGGGGAAGGAATAGCGCGTTTCGCGTTGGAAAAATGGATAGCCTGAGTAGTTACGAGGCCTCTCACTGCGGATACACCGATACACCGGGAGTGTCTAAACTCGACTACATGAACCCGCGAATCACGGCATCGCTGCGCGGGGAGTACACTCTCCCTCCTTATGACGATGACGATGATGCAAATCTCCGCAGAACCGACCACGATCTACTCGGTGTCGCGCGGCCTGATGCAGGACTGGCTGCTCGGCACCAACGAGGGCCTGTGGCGGCTGTTCGAAGGTGAAATGATGCAGGTGGCCGAGCGGCTGGCCGGCGTGCATATCACGACGGCGGTGCACACGACCCGCGGCGTGTTCGTCGGCGCAGCCGACGGCATCGCGCGTAGCCATGATGGACAGACCTGGGAGGCGATGAACCTGCCCGCAGGTGCGCCGCCCATTACTCAGCTGTGCATCACACAGTCTTTCCGCACCATCGGCATCGCGTTCGCCGCCACGCTCGAGAAGGGCATGCTGCGCACGATGGACGCCGGTCAGACGTGGACCCCATGCAATCTTGGGTTGACCGACCTCGCAGTAGTGGCGCTGGCGGCGTCACCGGCTTTCCAGGAGGACTACAACATTTTTGCCGCGTTCGAAGGCGGCGCGTATCGCGGCTACAAAGCCGGCAGCCAGTGGGAACGCCTTGCGCTGCCGGACGATGCCCTGCCGACGACGAGCATTGCACTGACAATGCGCTCTATTTTTGTCGGGACGGCCAGAGGTCTGTGGCGCAGCGACGACGGCGCTACATGGGAAGCCCTGTCCGAATTTGCGGATGCGCCGGTGATGTCGCTGGCAACCTCGGGCGACTCGCGCTGGCTGGCGGTTGCCACCCCGGAGCGGGTGGCGCGCAGCAACGACCACGGGCAGACACTCGAATGGTTCGACGGCGCGCCAGACAACATTCTGTCGATTGCCATCGGCAACGACGGAGAAATCATCGCAGGCACACTTGCCAACGGCTGCTGGCACGGCACAGCACCAGTTGCGTAATTTGCAATTCTGGTGTACATATAATCACATCGTTGGATCCCAGTTTGGAGCATCTGCGACGACAGTGTCACTCTCGGCAACGAGAGCTAGTGGAGGAATGAATGAAACTCACCGATAAGACAATTACACGACGCCAAATCCTGCAGATTGCAGGAATCGGTGCCGGCACCGCGCTGCTTGCTGCGTGCGGCGCTGCTACACCGACGGCTGCACCGGCAGCGGAAGCCCCCAAGGCAACCGAAGCCCCCAAGGCAACCGAAGCCCCCGCTGCTACCGAAGCCCCGGCTGCTACCGAAGCCCCCGCTGCTACCGAAGCCCCGGCTGCTACCGAAGCCCCGGTTGCCAACGTAAACAGCGGCGGCAAGGAACTGCCCGCCGATGCAGCTCCTGCTGAAATGCAGGTTTGGGTTGGCGCCGGCAAGGGCGACCCAGGCACTTACGCCGACATCAGCGCCAGCGTGTACAACCGCTCCGGCCTGGGCGACATGTACGGTGTGCCGCTCACCCGCTTGAACAAGGACTGGATTACCTCCCCCGGCGGCGCCAAGAGCTGGTCGGTTGGTGAGGACGGCGTCACCTGGACGTTCGTGCTCGACGACGGCTTCCCGTGGTCGGACGACAGCGGCAACCTGAACGCCAGCGACTTCGTCGGCACGTTCAAGCACATGGCCGACCCGAAGACGGGCTACGACTTCGCCTGGTATTACAGCAAGGGTTCGGGCAACATCCTGAATTACGATGAGATCGTCGCCGGCAAGAAGCCGCTCGAAGAGCTCGGCGTGATGCAGGGCGCCAACGAGTACGAGCTGATCATCAAGACCAGCGAACCGACTCCGTATCTGCCCAGCCTGTTCGGCTTCTACATGCCGCTGAACGCCAAGGCGCTCGCCGCCAACGGCCCGCAGTACAACACGAACCCAAAGACATGCGTCTCCGCGGGCCCGTTCATCGTCACCGAGTGGACCCCGACGCGCATGGAAGCCAAGATCAACGTCAAGGCCGGCAAGGCAGTCATGCCGTTCCTCGAGCGCGTGGTCTTCGTGCCGTTCCCGAACGCCTTCCAGGCGTATCAGGCGGGACAGATTGACAGCGCAGCCCCGAGCAACGCCGCTGAGCTCGAAACCGTGCTCAACGACGAAGCGCTGAGCGCCGAAGCTGCAACCGATCCGGGCGACTTCCGCACGGACTACTTCTTCTTCGACGTCCGCAAGGAACCGTTCAGCAACAAGCAGTTCCGCCAGGCTCTTGCTCACCTGCTCGACCGAGACTTGATCATCAAGGCTGTGATCAAGCCAGTGCTCGGTCGCCCGGCGTACTCGATGCTGGCCCCGGGCTACCCCGCCGCCAACGGCGAGGCGTACAAGAAGTATTCGAACTACGACCCCGAGCTGGCCAAGAAGCTCTTCGCCGAATCCGGACTGGATGCGGCCAAGATCGGCAAGCTGGTCATGACGAACCGTGGTGAAGCCACCGACTCGCTGCGCATGGGCCTGTGCCAGGCGTACGCTGACTCGATCAAGCAGAACCTCGGCATCGAAGTGGAAGTTCAGGCGCTCGTCCAGAAGGAATTCATGGAGAAGCTCCTGAAGAAGGACGGCGACGTTGCCGCTGCAGACACGATCGACTTCGGTCGCATCGACTACGGCATGGACTACCTCGATCCGTCGAACATGCTGACCGTGCTGAAGAGCGGCGGCCGCCACACTTGGAACAATGCGGAATACGATGGTCTGCTCGCGCAGGCGGGTCCGATGACCAACATCGAAGAACGCACCAAGATCTATCAGCAGGCTGAAGAGATGATGGTCGAGGATGCAGCGTTCGTCTGGGCAGTGCACCGCACGAACGTCATCCTCTACAAGCCGTATCTCAAGGGTTCGTTCATGGAGCCGGGCAAGGTCAACACCGCCATCGGCGTCACATGGCCGGGCTTCTCGATGATCAGCACCGCTCCTGAGACGCTCTACATCGGCAAGGAAGTGGAGAAGCTGCGCTCGGCGATCCCGTAGTCCGCTACTGGATTCGAGACTGCATGCGGTATGCGGGCGGGGCAACCCGCTCGCATACCGCTTTTTTTTGCAACTATTCAGCCACTCAGCCCCTCAAAATCCACCCCCGAGTCGCGTCTCCCATCCTCTTCGGAGGCAGAGACAAAGATCCGAGGCGTCGACAGGCAGAAGCTGAGCTTTTTTACCTTACTGCTCAGACCACAGGGTCTAAAGCACAATGCTCACGGAAATCCCTATGGCGTCATATACGATTCGCCGACTCCTGGAGATTCTCTTCAACCTGCTGATGGTGTCGTTCCTGACCTTCTGGATCATGTGGAACACGCCCGGCGGTCCGTTCGACGAAACCAACCAGCCGCTCTCCAAGGAAGCAAAGGCGAACATCCGCGCCAAGTATGACCTTGACAAGCCATTCTACGTAGTGTGGTTTAACTACGTCAAGAACGCTGCACAGGGTGACTTTGGCGTTTCCTATCAGTTCCCCACGCAGAAAATCACCACGCTGTTTCAGCGCTACTGGATCAACAGCCTCATCCTGGGTGGATTATCTGTGTTATGGAGCTTTCCAGTCGGCGCGGTCTTAGGCGTAGTCGCCGCACTCAAACGAAACTCGTGGATCGACCGCACGATCACGACCGTGTCTCTCGTGGGCGTCACCATGCCGTTGATCGCGTTGATCTTCGTGCTCGTGCTGATCTTCGTGATTCAGCTGAAATGGCTGCCATGGGGCACGGGTCGCGACCTGATGCAACAGGAATGGAATTTCCTGGTGCTGCCAGTCTTCCTGTTCGGGTTCCCCACCGTCGGCTCGCTGGCGCGCTATGTGCGTTCGGGCATGCTCGATGTGATGGGCCAGGAATACATTCGCACGGCGAAGGCGAAAGGGCTGACATACGCCAAAGTCGTGTTGAAACATGCCATGCGCAACATGATGATCCCGATCGTCACGTTGTTCGGGCCCACCCTGGCGAATGCGTTTACAGGATCGGCGCTGGTCGAGATCTTCTTTCTGATCCCGGGCATCGGCAACTTCTTCCTGGGCAGCGTCTTCCGCCGCGATTATCCGATGCTGATGGCCGTCGTTCTGATCGGATCGGCGATCCTCTCCGTCACCTATCTGATTTCAGACATCTCTTACACCCTGATCGATCCGCGCGTGCGCGTCGGGGGAGGCAGAAAGTAAATGACTACCCTTCCTCTGAAACCTCCACAGTCCAGCGCTGCTGCTCCACAGTTCAAGGTGCTCACGCCGTTTCAGCTGGCATGGCGGCGCTTCCGCCGCAACAAAATGGGCTATGTTGGCATCGCCATCGTCGCCGGCTTCATGTTCATCAGCATATTCGCCAACTTTCTTGCGCCGTACGACTACGACCGCACGAATCTTTCGAATGTGACGAAACAGCCAGGCACGAGTATGGCCAACCCGCTTGGCACCGACGATCTCGGTCGTGATCAGCTCAGTCGTCTGATCTACGGCGCCCGCACCAGCTTCATCGTCGCAACGACCGCGCAGGTCGTCTCACTGGTCATCGGTGTCGTGCTCGGCTTGCTTTCCGGCTGGTACGGAGGATGGGTCGACTTCGCCATCAACCGCATCATCGAGCTGGTCGGCTCGCTTCCAGGGCTGCTCTTTCAGATTCTTCTGATGACGCTGCTCGGCAACGGCATCGCACAGGTGACGTTCGTCATCGCCGTGTTGTCGTGGCCAGGCATGGTACGACTCGTCCGCGCGCAGGTGCTGTCTTACAAAGAGCGGGATTTTGTCACCGCCTCGACCAGCCTCGGTGCGTCTACGCCGTTTGTTATGCTGCGGCACGTGATGCCCAACATCATGAATCCGCTCATCGTTGCCATCAGCTTCGGCGTCCCCGGCTTTATCACCGCCGAAGCGGGGCTCAGCTTCCTCGGCTACGGCATCAATGAACCGATTCCGAGCTGGGGCAAGATGGTCGGCAAAGCGGGTCAGTGGCTCGCCAGCCCGAACTTCCACTACCTCATGACGTGGCCGACAGGTTTCCTCGCCACGCTCGTGCTCGGCTTCGCCTTTCTCGGCGACGCCCTGCGCGACGCGCTCGATCCGAGCTCGGATCGGGTGTAAGAAAGAAGAAGTGGATAGTGATAGTGATAGTGGACTATCTACTATCACTATCCACTATCCACTTTTACTTGATCGTCAGCTCGCCCTTCATGATCGCCTGCATGCCGGGGCTCGTCGTGAGGAACGGATACACCCCAGGCGGCGGCGCGTCGAACACGATCGTGTCGGTCTCACCGCCCTTGATCAGCTTCGTCGCTGCAAACACATCCGGGTCCACTTCCTGCAGGTAGCCGGCTGCTTCGCCGGCTTCCAGGCCGCGATTCGCTACGCGCAGAATAGACTTCGGCTTCACCAGCACCCAGTTGTACAACTTGGATGCGTCCGACTTATTTGAGAACGTCAGCGTGATCTTCGAACCACCCGGCGCTTCGAGCTTCTCTGTATTGAAGCGCGATCCCTCAGGCAGAGTCTCGATCGTCAACGTGACTTCACCTCCGGAACCGGCGGCGGGCGGCGTTGCTGTCGGAGGGCCGCTGGGTTCGGGTGTGCCGCCACAGGCGGCCACAGCCAGCATTCCGGCAGCAAGGCCGAACAGGCGCAAAAATGTTCTCCGGGATTGTTGCTGGGTCATTGGTTTTTCTCCTGCTTTGATTTCGAGAATGTAACAGCGATTGTAGTGTAAGTCCGTTGGAATCCCCAAAACGCGCCATTCCTTCTTCCTTCCGGAAAAGAAATGGCGTATTTCGAGCTGGAAAATCGACTGACCTGCGCAGTTGCGTTTTGAGAGTAGTTCCAGCAGTGACGCTGTGCGATTGTCTTTTATCGTAACTACTCAGGCCGGTCTATTTCTCGTCGCGAAACACGCTGTCCCTCCTCCCGAAGGGAGGAGGGACAGCGTGTTTCGCGGGAAATATCAACTCAGGCCTGAGTAGTTACCTTTTATCTCTGCCCACGTCCACGCACGAATTCTGCCGAAGCCGCGCGTTTCTTCGCCAGCGCCTCCGCAGCAAGGCGCGCCTGCTCGCGCCGCACGCGGATGCGCGGCCACGCCAGCACGGTGATCAGCGCCGCAATCACAGCCAGCTGCGCCACGATCATTCCTCCCAGTACGCCCTCGCGACCAGTGACCCAGTCCGGCGCAAAATACAGCACGCCGCTTTGGCGCGGGTACACAAGCTCATACGTCCCCGCTGTCGGAATCAGAAAGCTCACCACAGGGCGCCCCGGGATTGACACCGGATCATAGATCGCCGCGCCGCGTTTAATCACAGACCCGGTGATTTCCACAGCAGCACCCGCCGACGCATCTGCACCAAGCGGCCGAACGCGCACCCAGGCCGCATTGGCGTCCGCCAGCATATTCGAACGCATCTGCATGATTTCATCGGCGGCGTAGAGCGCATAGCGCCCCGGTGCGGCAACTTCCAGCGCCGGGGACGCCTCCTTAAGCGCCACCGGCTGAATCGCCCCACCACTTCCTGGCATCATGCCAAGCGCAGTCGGCAACACCATGAACGGCGCACCGATCCACTTGAGCGTCTCCACAGGCGCACGCGCGAAACTCACCAGGAACACGAGCGCGACCAGCGCCGCTATAGGCGGCGCGATTCGCGCAAACAAGGATTTGGTCTGCATGGCAAAAGGCGATCTCAAGCGCTTACTGTCGTCCGGCATCCAGCCAGATGTGTAGTAATGCCTTCAACGAAAGCGTCCAGTTCGTCCTGCGTGGTGTAAATCTGCACCGACAATCGCGCAATCTTGAATTCGTTCCAGGTGATCAGCGGCATCTCGATCTTGTAGTGCTCGCGCATGATCTGCCCGAGCTTCGCCATGTCCGTGTCGTCCGGCAGGCGAATCGGCGTGATCTGGCTGAACCACTCGAATGTCTCCGGGCAGATCGACTGCGTGCCAAAGAAGTTCTCGATCGAGCGCTTGGTGTCCAGCGACATGGCATGGCAGCGCGCGCGCACCTGCGCCCAGTCGTGGCTGCGCATGTACTCGATCGCCGCAGGCACGGCCATGAACGAAGAAATGTCGCGCGTGCCGAACATTTCGATGTAGTCGTAGAGCGGCTGCGCCGACGTCTTCTCAGGCTGCCAGCCATGGCCGACGATCAGCGGCTCGATCATGTGCTGCACATCCTTGCGCACATGCAGAAACGCGGTGCCTTTCGGCGCGCACATCCATTTGTGGCAGTTGCCGGTGTAAAAGTCGGCCCCCAGATCGTCCAGGAACAGATCACGCTGGCCGGGCACATGCGCGCCGTCGACCACGGTCAGAATCCCGGCCTCGCGCGCGCGGCGAAAGAGCTCCTGCAGCGGAAACGTCAGCGCGGTGGGGGACGTCGTGTGGCTGAGGTAAATCACGCGCGTGCGCGGCGTGACGCCCGACCAGAGCTTCTCGACGAAATCCTCGTCGGACACGATCGGCAGTTCGATCGGGTGATTGATGTACTTGGCCCCAGCCTTGCCGCAGTTGAACAACCACGCGTGGTTGCATGCGCCATACTCATGGTTGGTGGTCAGCACTTCATCGCCCGGCTTGAGCCACGAACGCAGCGAGTGCGTGACGACATTGACGCCCATGGTTGCATTCGTCACCATGGCAAGGTCTTTCGGATCACAGTGCAGGTACTCGCCCAGCGCAGCGCGTGCCTGGCCAAACCATTCCGGCCAGCGGCCGATAAACGTGCCAGGATGCTTCTCGAGCTCGAGCTGCCAGCGCTGCAGCTCCTCGAATACCGGCTTCGGGCACGCGCCGTACGAACCGTTGTTCAACAGACGCCACTCGCGCGTCAGATAAAAATCATCACGAATCGAACCCACCGACTTGTCGTGTGGGACTGTATTGGCAGTATTGGCAGTATTGGCAGTATTGAATTGAGTCATAGCAGTGCGGTCCATTGTCGGCATGAATTGAAAACTACGCCACGCTGCCGCGGCGCATGCGCCAGCCGATCCACGCTGCCAGCATCATAAACAACGCCACGGGGATCCACTGCAGCTGTGCACCGTCGATCACCGGCGCAACGACGCTGCCCGGCGCGACGATATTCACCAGGCCGACCACCGCTGCCAGCACAGCACACAGCACTGCAAACCACGCTGCTCGAATGCGGCCCGGCACGATCACGGCCAGCAGCGCAATGCTCGCACCGCTGAACAAGCCGACGAGAATATATCCGGCGATATCCCCATTGACTGCCGCCTCAATTGTCACGTCGATAATAAACACCGGCAGTCCGACGATCACACTCAACAGATCCATGCTGCCGTCGCGCATCGTCACCAGAACGACGTCGAACAGCGCACGCGCAATCATCGCCAACACCGGGCTAAGCAACGCACCGAGTGCGGCGCCTTTCAAAAGCATGCGAACCACGTGAGAAAACGATCCGGAAGTCATACGGACAATCCTACTCGTCTCCATATGAGCCCCGCATGAGGGGATGCATCCACAGTTTGGGGCAAATTTCGACAGCAGATTTTCCTCACGCGAAGAACGCGAAGAACGCGAAGAAAAGAATTTTTGATGGCTTTTTCGTGCCATCGCTTAAAAAGATTCTTCAGTGACGGAATTCAGACCTCTTCGCGTTCTTTGCGGCTTCGCGTGAAAAATGCAGTTGCCCCAAACGCCGGATTTACCCGGCATAGGCGCACTCGTACGGCGCAGACTGCTGCACCAGCCAGGCATGCTGCAGCTCAGCCAGCTGTCGAATGTGCATGAAATCGTGCGCCAGCCACGCCGCCAGCAAATCGCCGGCGCGCATCACCCCGCCCTCCGGCGCCGCGCGTGACGCCGACCAGTCCGGCTCCTGCAGCCCGAGCAGCCACGCCGTCGAAGCCTCACGCTCGGCCAGCCAGCGATTCAATTCCTGCGGAAGCACCTGCGCACGATATCCACGCTCATTCCCCCACTCAGCCGGTCGAATGGCGGGCCATTCGACCGCAGGGGAGTGCAGCGTCAGATCGACGCGCACGCGAAAATCCTCGCATTCCTCATCCCTCAGGTGACAAATCACTTCGAGCAGCGACCACGCCTCCGGCGTCGGTCGCCATATCGCCTGCACTGCGTCCACATCGGCGCACAGTGCAGTCACCACATGCGTATTCACCCGCATCCGTGCGACGATCGCCTTCAAATCCAGAGTCATGAAAATATTCTAACGACTCAGTCGGGCAGAGGGGGCATCGGGGGTGCATCCATGGTTTGGGGCGAAATTCAACAGCAGATTTTCCTCACGCGAAGCCGCGAAGAACACGAAGGAAGAAGATTTTGATAGCTTTTCGAGTCCTCGCTTGAGAAAATTACTTCGGCGACGGCATTCAGACCGCTTCGCGTGAGAAATGCATTCACCCCAACGGCAGATGCACTCTCGGGCAGATTCCATAGCCGCGCGTATTATTCGTGCGTCAAGCCTGCCTCCAGAGTCAAGAAAAAATTCATGTCAAACATTCGTGCCGAACACATCCGCGACTACAAAGAAAAAGGCTATTTCGTGCTGGAGTCCGTAATTCCACCGAATCATCTCGCCATGCTGCGCAACGAGTGCGATCGCTATGTCGGGCTGCTCGAAGCGGAAATGGATCAGCGCGGCGTCGACGTCGTCGGCATCAATCACCGCAGCAAGCGCTACTTCATCTCGAATCGACACAACGACAGCCCGTATCTGTCAGATTTCATCTTCAGTGACCTGATGGCGGACATCTGCCGAGCCACGCTCGGCGACACCGCTTATCTCTTCCACGAGCAGTACGTGGTGAAGGCAGCCGAAAAAGGCATGAAGTTCGGCTGGCACCAGGACAGCGGCTACGTCGGCCATCCGCACAAACCGTATCTCACCTGCTGGTGCCCGCTCGACGACGTCACCGTCGAGAACGGCACGGTCTACATGCTGCCGTACGAACGCGCCGGCATCCGCAGCATGGTGCAGCATGCGCGTGAAGATGACACGAACGATCAGATCGGCTACTACGGAGATGATCCGGGTGAACCTGTCATCGCCCCGGCAGGAAGCATCGCCTGCTTTTCCAGCGTATGCTTCCATCGCAGCGGCCCTAATACCACGTCGAACATCCGCCGCGTATATCTGCCGCAGTATTCGTCCGAAATCATCACGCATCCCGACAGCGACAAACCCTGGGGGCTCGCCGAGCCATTCCTGCGCGCAGGCACGAACGTCGCAGCTGCCTGACCTTCGAAACGAAGGAAACGTACCCGGCTTCTAAGAAGCCGGGTACGGTCGGCCGCACCGCTCAGCGCCGTCAGCATGCGCGCCGCTTCCTCCGGCGTGAGTTTGCCGTCCTCAACCATCTTCAAGATCCGCATACGCTCTTCGTTCGTTGCCATCGAATTCCTCCTATTTGGCAACCACACAGGCCCAAGTCGATATTTTCCGCGAAACGCGTGATTTTCTCTCTTTTTCTCTCCCTTCGAGATAAAAAAGCGTATTTCGCGATGAAAAATAGGCCGGCGTGCGTAGTTGTCCTGTTTTCTATCGGTGGTCCTCTCGCTTCGCCTGGGGCAGGTTATTCATCATCAACGGTCGGCCGACAGCTTCCGCCGCACAGCCTCTGCTTCCATATCGCGCACCGCCGGCACCGTGAGCACCACGATGGCGGCAGCCAGCGAACAGATTCCCCCAAGCAGCAGCCAGAACCGCACGCCGAACACGTCCGCCAGCGGGCCAGCCACAGCCATGCTCAACGGCGACACGACCATGCTGATGCTGCCCAGCAGCGCCATCACCCGCCCCTGCATCTCCGCAGGAACTGCCGAGAGCACCACCGCCTGCATCGGCCCGTTTGTAAACGGGTTCGCCGCACCACCGAGCAGATATCCGAACAATGCCAGCGGCAGCGCAGACGCCGGCGCAACCCCGCACAACGTGTAGGCAACGGCCATCCCCAACAGACCCGCCATCGATGTAAACATCTTTTTCCGAAAGCCGCCCCACGCCGCCAGTCCCAGCCCACCAGCGATCATCCCAATGCCCCACACCGCCTCGAACAGCGCCATCTCGCGCGCTGCCCCACCGAAATGCTGCGTCACCAGCAGCGGCATCAGCGACACGCCCGGCGACAACGTAAAGTTAAGCACGATGCTCAGCCCCATCACGATCGCCAGACCGCGCCAGTTGAGCACGAAGCGCAGACCCTCACGCAGCTCTGCTGCCATCGACGCCCGACGCGCTTCCGCCGGGTGCGCCGGCGGGTTCGGCACGCGGATCAGCGCCAGCGCCGCCACCGCAATTCCAGCCCCGATGACGTCCAGCGCCATCACGCCCTGCATCGGCAGCAGCGCCACCAGCAATGCACCCAGCACGGGCGCACCGATGCTCGTCGCACCACTCAACGCCTGATTCAGCCCGGCAATGCGGCTGAGTTCCTCCTGCGGCACCATCAGCGTCGTCGAAGCCAGCATGGCCGGGTAGTGAAACGCGAAGCCGACCGACCGCAGCGCCATCAGCACGTACACATGCCACGGCTGGGCCGTCCCAGTGACGAACAGCCACGCCAGAACCGCCGTCGCCGCGGCAGTGCCGAGATCAGCAGCGGCCATGATGAAGCGGCGGCTGTGCCGGTCGACCAGCACGCCGGCGATCGGACCGAGCAGCAGCTGCGGCAGCATGCCGGCCAGCACGCCGGTCGCCAATGTAGTGGCCGAACCCGTCGTCATCGTCAGCCACCACACCAGCGCGAATCCAACCAGCGAACTGCTGAGCAGCGACAACGCCTGCGCCGTCCACAGCACGAAGAATCGGCGACGCCAGGATGCGCCGGGGGCAACTGTCTGTGCATTCATAGATTTCGCAACGACTTGCCATTACCGTAACTACTCAGGCCATCCATTTTTCCAACGCGAAACGCGCTATGCCTTCCCCCTTCGGGGGAAGGAATAGCGCGTTTCGCGGGAAATACTGATTTAGGCCTGAGTAGTTACCCATTACCTGCAATTCCTCATGCCAGTCGATTGCCCATCGCATGTTGCGTAGGGAATTCCTACCTGAGCACGAGTCATGACTAAGTTCCTGTCCATAAGTTTTGTCCGGCAGATTCGCCTCCCCCGCAAAGCGGGGGAGGCGAATCTGCCGCCAGAACTTTTGGCGACTCACTTAGATATGCCCTACTCGAGCGCGGCCAGCAGTTTCTCTGCCTGCTCGATGGTAATTTTCTTTTCAGCCAACATGCGCAGCACCGCCATCCGCTCTTCCGCGCTGATCGCAGCCTGCGGCGCAGGAGACGGGGCCGGCTCCCCATTGCGCGCCGGCGGAACCGGAGGCGTCGGCGGAACCGGAGGCGCCGGGCGCGCCGGTCGGGCGAACGCACCGAACCAGCCGCGGCGCAGCGGTTCGACGCCTTCACGGCCTTCGGCCTGAAATGGCGTGCCGTCGGCGCGGCGCATCTTGACGCGCCCTGCACAATGAATCGCAACGCGGCCAGCTCCGCTGCCCGCACGCATGACGGATCGCCCGCGCGAGTCGAACACCGACACGGTCGCGTCCGAATCCGGCGTCAGAATGCAGTCGACGCTGCCGCCGGCATGCAGCGTGATCTGCGCGTCCGCACGCGCCGCCACCTGCAGCGACGCACCGCCGCCCACGTTGAGCGCAAAACTGCCCGCCATCGTCGCGCTCGCTGCACCGAGTGAACCGCCGACGTTGCCAACGGCGAGGTCGCCGATCGCGCCTTCGGTCGACAAATTGCCGCCCACGTTGTCGATGTGCACCGCTCCCTGCACATCCGTCAACGCTGCATTGCCGCCCACCGTGCGGCAGCGCAGCCCGGCGCCGATCTCCTGCGCGCGCAGCGTGCCGCCGATCGTGTCGATCTTCACGTCGGAACTGACGCGCACCAGCTCGGCAGCACCGCCGACTGCGCCGATGTTCACACACGCCTGCGCCGATTCGACCGACAATTTGCCGCCGATCGCCTGCAGATGTGCATCCGCGGCAAGCGTCATCAACCGTGCGCCGCCGCCGACTGCGCGAATATTCAGCGCACCGCGCACGCGCTCGGCGTCCAGTCCGTGATCAAGCCGATCGCCGGCAACGTCGTGCACATCGCGCAGCGTCACACCTCCCTTCGCCCGCGCGATATGCAGCGCGCCGTCGAGGTTGCTCGCGTTTAGCTTGCGGCACAACACGATATGCAGCGCAGCAGCGCGCGGAACGCGCACACGGCCGTCACCCGCGCCATGCACCCGCACGGCGCCGTCGCGCAGGTCGACCTGCACACTGCCTTCCGCCTGCACCTGATCCACGTCGTCGCCCACGATCTCCAGGTCCCCCTGCACTTCGAACATGATTGCATCGCTCATTTCGTCTTGCCTCCTGTAGTCTTTGCCGCGTGTTTCCCGCGTAATTCACCCACCGAGCTGCTGCATCGCCTGCTCCGGTGAGATCCGACCAGCTTCCAAATCGTCCAGCACGCGCCGCCTTTCCGCCTCGCTCAGCCTGCCTCCATCGCCTCTACTGGCCCCGCCGGGCCGCCGCGGTTCCGGTTCCTCACGGCCCGGTTCATAGCCCATGCGCCGAACGACCTCGGTCAGCCGCGCCCGAATGGTCGGATAGGACAAATCCATTTCCACCTCCATTCGATTGAGCTTGCCTTCACACTTCACAAACATCTCGACGAAGCGCATCTGCTCGGCGCTCAGTTGTGCGAACGCCCCCCGCTCCGGCACGAACCTCCCTTCGATGCTCGTATCACATGCGTCGCAGCGAAAACGCGTCACGATCACCTCGCCACTTCCACAGATCGGACAACGTCCCAGAAGAATATTCATATCGACCTCCATATAATCAAGCTATAGTTTAATTTTCCAAAAAGAAAAGTCAATACGGTTTCATATTTCAGATTTCAGATTTCAGATTTCGAACAGCGCACCTCGAATTCCAAAAATCTGAAATCTGAAATCTAAAATCTGAAATCTGAAATACACTTCCCCTCCCGTGCTCATCCACAAACATGACCATCACGGCGCACGCAAGGTGAGCTATCACGGCGTCGTCATTTCACAGAACGCACGTGAAATCATCGTGCACGCCGAGTGGCGGTTTCCGACCCAGACACTGCCATACGCCACGCTCACGGCTGGCGACCTATTCATCGAAACGTTCTATTTCGACCGTTGGTACAACGTGTTCGAGATTCGTAGCGCAGCAGGCGCGCTCAAGGGCTGGTACGCGAACATCACCCGGCCGACCTATCTGACCGACGAAGTCGAACCGGCGCTCGTCTGGGAGGACGTCGAGCTGGACTTGTGGATGTCGCCGGCGGGCGAAATGCTCACGCTCGACGAGGACGAGTTCGAAGCGGCGCACCTGTCCGCGTTCGAGCGCGCCACAGCGCTTGGAGCGCTCGAACACGCGCGCGCCGAGCTGCGTGACCGCTGGCGTGCGCATGCGCTGGCGCATCTGCGCGATTTGATGCTCGCGCGCGGCTGGCGCCTGGCCACGGCCGAATCGTGCACAGGCGGGCTGCTGGCCAACGTCGTCACCGACCAGCCGGGCATCTCGCGCGTCTATCTCGGCGGGACGGTCGCATACGACAACGCCGTAAAAATGTCTGCGCTGAACGTGCGTGAAGCAACGCTCGTCGCACACGGCGCCGTCAGCGCACAAATCGCCCTGGAAATGGCGCACGGCGCTCGTGAGCGCCACCAGGCCGAAGTCGGCGTCGCCACCACCGGCGTCGCCGGACCCGGCGGCGGCAGCGCCGAAAAACCCGTCGGCCTGGTTTATATCGCCGTCAGCACGCCGCTGGGCGATTTCGTCGAACGTCACGTCTGGCCGCACGACCGCCACGGCAACAAGCACGCCACGGTCAATCGCGCGCTGCAAATGCTGGGGGAGGGGTTGTAGTAGATAGTGATAGTGGATAGTGTGTAGTTTGAGCACTATCGACTATCACTATCCACTATCACTATTATGTACACCCCTCCCATCGACCCCCGCAGCATCGCAGCGCCCAGCCGCGAGATTTACGCAGCCATGGGCGAAGACGCCATCGTGCGTATGATCCACGACTTGTACGCCGAGCTCGAACAATCTTCGATTCGGCCGATGTTCGGCCGCGACATGCACGTCGGCGCCGAACGCAGCGCCGCGTTCTTCATCGGCCTGCTCGGCGGCCCGCCGCGCTACCACGAGCGCTACGGCAACCCCATGATGCGCGCCCGCCACATGCCCTTCCCCATCGACATGGACGCCCGCGACGTCTGGCTGGCCTGCTTCGATCGCGTCCTCGCCGACGCGCCCGCGCGTTATGGCTTCCCCGCCGAACACCTGCCCGGCTTCCGCACTTTTCTCGCCGGCTTCGCCACATGGATGACGAATCAGGAGAACGGGCAGCAGAACGAGCGGGGCATAGGGAATGGGGAATAACTCCCGTCCTGGCTTACTCTCTCACCGCCTGCACCACTTCGCGAAACACCTCGGTGTGCCGGTCGACGTCAGCGTCGGTGGTGGCAGGGCACATCAGCGCCATGTTATGAAACGGCGTCATCAGAATGCCGCGATTCAGCATGGCGAGGTGCATGTAGCGATCGAGGTCGGCGTCGATCACCGTCGCCGCCTGACCGCCGTTGCGCGGCGGCTGGCCGCAGAACCAATATTCGGCGCGCGCGCCAAGGCGCGCCACATGCCACGGCAGCGCAAATTCGTCGATCACACCCTGCACGCCGGCGGTCCAGCGCTGCGCTGCCGCGAACATGGTTTCGAACGCAGCGGCAGTGAGCACGTGCTCAAGCGTGGCGCGCGTCGCCGCGATCGACAGCGCGTTGCCGGCCAGCGTCCCGCCGATGCCGCCAGTGTCCGATAAATCGCGCTCGATGCTCGCTTGCACGCGCGCCGCGACTTCTTCGCTCATTCCATACACGGCTGCGGGAAATCCGCCGGCGATCGGCTTGCCGAGCGTCAGCAGGTCCGGCTGCAGCCCATGCGCGCGCGTGTAGCCGCCTTCGCCGCAGCAGATCGTGTGCGTCTCGTCGATGATCAGCAGCGTGCCGGTGCGGCGCGTGATCTCGCGCAGCGCTTCGTGAAAACCCGGGTCCGGCTGCACGATGCCGATATTGGTCATCGCCGGCTCCGCAAGCACGCAGGCCACGTCGCCGGGCGCCAGCGCCGATTCCAGCGCGGCGATGTCGTTGAATTCGATCACGCGCGTCGTCAGGGCCGGGTTCACCGCCATGCCAATATTGCCGTCGCGCGGGCCGGGCACGCCGTCGTGAAGAGTCACGAACGTCTCGTCGACGGTGCCGTGATAGCAGTAATTGAACACGAGGATCAGCCGACGCCCGGTGATCTGCCGCGCCAGACGAATAGCGAAGCGATTGGCGTCCGTGGCAGTAAGGGCATATTGCCAGTACGGCAGGCCGAAGCGCCGCGCCAGCTCGGCGCTCACCCAGAGCGCGTCCTCGGTGGGCAGCATGAACGTGGAGCCCATGGCCGCGCGCTGCGCGATCGCCTGCACCGCCGCTGGCGGGGCATGGCCGGTCATCGCGCCGGTGTCGCCCAAACAAAAGTCGATGTACTCGTGGCCGTCGACGTCACGAAAATGCGCGCCGGCGGCGTCGGCGACGAACAGCGGAAAATCGCCCGACCAGCGCACCATCCAGTGCATCGGCACGCCGGCCGGCATATGCGCTCGCGCGCGTTCGTGCAGCTCATGCGAGCGCGGGTTGGCGGCGGCGAAGCGCGCGCGTTCAGCGGTGAGTGCGGCCTGCAGGCGGGTGCGATCGATGAACGACATGACCCGCATACTAACGTGCCCGCACGCCAAGTAGGCGCATCGGGCGCATCTGCAGTTTGGGGCGAACTACGGATGCACCCTCCGCAAACGGGGGCATCCGCCAAAAGGGACGAATTTCGGCAGCAGATTTGTCTCACGCGAAGGCGCGAAGAACGCGAAGGAAAAAGCTGGTGATGGCTTTTCCGTGCCTTCGCTTGAGAAAGTTTCTTCGGCGACGGAATTCAGACCTCTTTGCATTCTTCGCGTTCTTCGCGTGACAGATATATTCGCCCCTTTTGGCGAATGCCCCCCGCAAACCCTTCTCCTGCTTCGCATGTAAACTCACGTGCATATGCGCTCCGCGTTCGCTCGACCGATGAACACCAAATTTGCTGCCTGTGCGGCAATCGGCGTGATGCTCGCTGCGTGCAGCAGCACCTCGCCCGCCAACCCGACGCCCATCCCCGACCTGCCGACGCCAGCGGCGCCCAATTACACTGTCCAGCGCGGCCTCGTCGCCCGCGGCGTGGAATTCAGCGCTCGCGTGCAGCCGGCATCCTCCGAGACGCTCTCGTTTCAAACCGACGGCCGCGTCTACAAGATCAACATCAAGGAAGGCGACCTCGTCAAGCAGGGCGATGTCCTCGCTGAACTTGATCTGACCACCCTCAAGACGCAGCTCGAACAGGAGACCATCCGCCTGCGCACGGCCGCAAGCGTGCTCTCGAACACGATGCAGACGTTCAGCGACACGCTGCGCCTGGCTCAGCTCGACGTGGAGCAGGCGCGCCTGCGCTACGAACTCTCGCAGATTCGCGCCGGCGGGAGCACCGCAGTGCTCAACAACGACCTCACCCGCCTCGACAAACGCATCGCCGACATCCGCGAATCGATTCGCCAGGCGCGTGAGCAGTTCAACCAGGCCGGCGCCGCCAATGCCGAGAAAATACTCGAAGACGCACTCGTCGAGCGCGAAAAACTCGTGGCGAACCTCTCCGACGCCGAACGCGGACAGCGTGCACTCGACCTGGAGTCGCAGGTCCTGCGCGCCGACCTCGAGCGTTCCGAGATCAATTTGCGCCGCCAGCGCGGCACTGCCGACCTCGCGCAGATCGAAGCCGTCGAAACGGCGCGCATCGCCGTCGAGGCCACGCAGGCGAAAATCGACAACGGCTCGCTCATCGCGCCATTCGACGGCGAAGTCGGCCTGATCTCCGCCAAGGTCGGTGAAATCGTCAATGCGCTCGCGCCGCTCATGGTGGTCGCCCGACCCGGCGAACTCGAACTCGTCGGCTCGCCGTCGGAAGAACAGCTGGCAGAAATCAGCGTCGGCCAGCCCGTCGTCGTCCGCTTCGTCACAGTCGGCGCCGAGCCGCAAATGGGCACGATTGCCAAGGTGCCGCTGATCGGCAACGACTCCGGCTCGAACAACCAGAGCCGCGCCCGCGCCGTGCGCATCAAACTGCCGGAAGGCGTCAAGCTCGAATCCGGCGAGATCGCCCGCATCTCCACCTTCACCGCCAGCCGCGAAGACGTGCTCTGGATCCCGCCGCAGGGCCTGCGCACCTTCCGCGCACGCAGTTTCGTCGTCGTGAAGAATGGAGATGGCACCGAAAGCCGCCGTGACGTCAAGACCGGTCTGCAAAGCACCGACCGCGTGGAAATCATGGATGGTCTGAAGGAGGGCGACATCGTCGTCGCACCGTAAGTGAAATATCTGCTTCGTTTTCTCGCCCTGGTCGCCCTGGCGCTGCGCCGCCTGATTCACCAGCGCGCACTCACGCTCTGCATGGTGTTCGGCCTGACGCTGGCCGTGGCGCTGGCCGCCGCCATCCCGGCATACGTCAACGTGGCGCAGGCCAATGTGCTCCGCCAGCGGCTCGCCATGGTCACCGGCAGCGGCAGCGATCAGGGCACGCGTGAGCCGTTCGGCATGCTGTTCAGCTACATCAGCTTCGACGGCCGGCGCGCCGACGCCGAAACATACGACGAGCTCAACAACTACGTCAGCAAGCGCGTGCCCGATCGCGCCGTGCTGCCGGTTGTCGCGCTCCGCCGCACGATCTCTTCAGACCGCTACCGCGTCTACGCCACCGGCGACTCGCTCGCACGCTACGGAACACCCGAGCAGAACGAATCAGCATTCGAGCGCAATGGCGCCATCAACCCGCCATACTTGTGGTTCGCTTCTTTCGACGTCATCGACGGCATTGAAAATCAAGTCAACTTCGACGAAGGAAGTGCGCCAGCCGAAACCGGTGATGAAAACGCGCCGATCGAAGCCATGGTCGAGCGCGGCATGGCTTCGGCCTACGGCATCACTTCAGGCGATACGTTCACCGTCGCCATCGCCTACCGCGAGCAGATAATCGCACCCGACGGCTCCAAATCTTCGGTCGAAAATTACATCCCCGTCCAGGTGAAAATCACCGGCGTCTGGTACGCCAAAGACGTCAACAGCGATTTCTGGACGCTCGCCCCGGCGGCCATGCGCGAGTCGTTCGTCATCCGCGAAGACACGCTGCGCAACCGCGTCATGAAGGCGTACCCGTTCGTGCTCACGCTGGCACTGTGGAATCTGCAGCTGGACGCCAACGCACTTACCGTCGACGATGTCGACCCGCTGCTCTCACGCGCAACGACTTTTCGGCAGGAAGCGTTCCAGGTCCACCCATCGCTGCGCCTGCAGTCGCGCGTCGTCGATTCACTCGCCGACTATCGCCGTTCGGCCAACGAGCTCAATCTGGTGCTGACCGTGTTCAGCATGCCGGCATTTGCGATGATCGTCTACTTCCTCGCGCTGATCGCAGGCATGGTCGTGCGACAGCAGGAAAGCGAGCTCGCGATTTTGCAGAGCCGCGGCTCGTCGCCGCTCGATCTCTTTCTGCTCTATGTGATCCAAAGCGTGATCATGGGCGTCGTCGCGCTCATCGTCGGCATCCCGCTCGGCTTATCTGTCGCCGGGCTGATCGCCAACACGCGCTCCTTCCTGGAATTCGGCTACGACCAGCGCTTGTTCCTGTCGGTGTTCCGCTTCTCGGCGCCCGTAATGCGCACAGCGCTGATCGCACTCGGCATCGGCATTGTCGTCACTCTGGTGCCAGTGTTCGGCGCAGCTGGCCGCAACATCATCGTGCACGGCGTCAGCCGCGCGCGCAATCTGAGCAAACCGTTCTGGCAGCGCGCATGGCTCGACCTGCTGCTGATGATCCCGTGCGTCTACAGCTACATACAGCTGCGCCAGCGCGGGTCGCTCGCCACCATCACCACGCAGCTCGAAAAAGCCGGCGAGCTCGGCGCCACCATCGCACGCCTCACCGCCAGCGACGACCCGTTCCGCGACCCGGTGCGGTTTCTCGTGCCGGTGCTGACCGTCACCGCCCTCGGCCTGTTCGCCGCACGCCTGGTTCCGTTCGTCGTCGGCATACTGGCGAAGCTCATCAGCCTGGCCGACACGCGCGGCCGCGCCACGCTGCCGGTGTTCCTCGCGCTGCGCGAGCTGGCGCGCTCACCGGGTGACTACATCGCCCCGCTCGTCCTGCTCATCTTCACACTCGGTGTCGCCGTCTTCGGCGCTTCGTCCGCGCGCACGCTCGACCAGCATCTGCTCGAAGCGACGCGCCTCGTCGTCGGCGGCGACACGCGCCTGATCGAGGATGGCGAATCGAACAAGCCAGCCACCGGCATGTTCTCCCCAGCTCCCAGCACGACAGACAACGCCGAACCAGAGCTGTTCTCGTTCCCGCCCGTCGAAGATCATCTGAAGATTGCCGGCGTGCAGAGCTACGCGCGCATCGCGCGCATCAAAACTGCACCGCAGACGCTGAAGGTCGATGAAGCCATCGCACACACCGTCTTCGCCGTCGACCGCCGTGCGTTCCACGAAATCGCGCAGAAAGCTTTCCGAGCCGACTACGCCTCGCGTTCGTTCGGCGAACTCATGAACAACATGGGCCGCACGCGAGATGGCATCATCGCCTCGCAGCGCTTCCTGAGCGCCAACGGCTTGAAGAACGGCGACCCACTCGTCCTCAGGTTCGCGCTCGACCAGGCGCCGGTCTTCGTCACCTACACCGTGCGCGGTGGATTCACGTACTTCCCCATCGCCGCCGTCGATGAAAACAATATCGGCTTCGTCACCGACATCGCCTACACCTTCGAAAAAATCGGCAAGGAAATGCCCTACGACGTTCTCGTGTCGGTCGCGCCCGGCGCGAATGGCCGTGACATCGCGCTGACGGCTTCGAAAGACTATGAATTCATCGTCAGCGATTTGAAAGATACCGGGGAGATCATCGCCGAGGAACAAGCACGCCCGGAGCGCCAGGGCATGTTCGGCATGCTCAGCGCCAGCTTCGTATTCATCACGCTGCTCACGCTGACCGGCTTCGCGGTCTACGCGCTCCTGACCTTCCGGCGCCGTTCGATCGAAATCGGCGTCATGCGCGCGATGGGCCTTTCAGCCGGACAGATGGCGCTCTACGTCATCTTCCTGCAGACCTTCGTGATGCTGCTCGGCGCAGCCATCGGCGGCGCCATCGGCCTGCTCGTCAGCCGGCTGTTCGTGCCGTTCCTGCAATTCGGCGGCACACTCATCAAGAGCGTCCCACCGTTCGTTGTGCGCGTCGCCTGGCAGGACACCGCACTCTTCTACGCTGCGCTCGCCGTCGCGCTCGCCTTCGTCCTCACTGGCAGCATGGCTTTCCTCCGCCGGCTCAAGGTGTTCGAGGTGGTGAAGCTGGGAGGGGGCTAGGGAAAGTGATAGTGAATAGTGATAACTACTCAGGCCTAAATCAGTATTTCCCGCGAAAATGGATGGCCTGAGTAGTTACGAATAGTGATAGTCGATAGCTCACTATCACTATCCACTATCCACCCGTCGCCACTCTCCCGTCCTTCAACTCCACCACCCGGTCCGTGCTTTCCAGCGCCAGCGGGTCATGCGACGACATCAGCACGGTGACGCTTTCGGTAACGACGATGCGGCGCAAAAGCGCAAGGATTTCCTTGCTGGTGTTCGTGTCGAGTTCGCCCGTCGGTTCGTCGGCGATCAGCAGGTTCGGGCGATTCGCCAGCGCACGCGCCAGCGCCACGCGCTGCTGCTGACCACCAGACATCTCGTACGGCCGGTGGTCGGCCCACTTCTCCATGCCGACCATCTCCAGGCACTCGGTCACGCGCTCACGCCGCTTCGGCGAGCCGGCGATGCGCATCGGCAAATCGATGTTCTCAAATGCCGAAAGCGTCGGCATGAGCGCAAATGACTGAAAAATAAAGCTGACCTCATGGCGCCGCCACTCAGTCATCTGCGATTCATTCAGACGCGTGATGTCGCGGCCGAAACACACGATCTCGCCGCTGGTCGGACGGTCGAGGCCGCTCAGGCAATTCAGCAGCGTGGTCTTGCCGCTGCCGCTGCGGCCCTTCACACCGATCCACTCGCCGCGCGCTACTTCGAGTGAGACGTCCGACAGCGCGCGCACCGCGCTCTCGCCGTTGCCGTAGATGCGCGTCACGCTGCGCGCCGTGACAGCGATTTCATTTTTAACGTCGCTCATAATCGCACCGGTTTTACAAGAATGCCTTCGTCGGTTGTTTCCATCGTCACCTGCCCGGCGATACCGAGCTGCTGACGCACCGCCTTCGGGATCTGCAGGCGACCAGCAGAATCGAGCACCGTGCGCATCACACCGCCAGTATGCACGCCGATTTCCGTGGCGACCTTGCCGTCCTGGATGCCGACCACGCGATCGACGTGTCGAGCGATTTCTCGGTCATGGCTGACAATAATGACCGTCACGCCATAGCGCGTCTGAATATCGCGGAAAAGTTGATAAATCATCAGCGCCGTCGCCGAGTCCAGCTCACCCGTCGGCTCGTCCGCCAGCAGCAGCGGCGGTTCGTTGGCGAGCGCGATGGCGATAGCGGCGCGCTGTTGTTCGCCACCGGACATGCCATGAATCGTGTGGTTCATCCGCTTGCCAAGGCCGACCGCCTCGAGCAGCTCAGCAGCGCGATTCGAAGCGCGCCGCAGCGAACGACCAGCGAGCAGCATCGGCAGCTCCACATTCTGCCTGGCCGTCAGGTATGGCACGAGGTTGCGGCCACCCTGCTGCCAGACGAAGCCGACCTGCAGGCGGCGATATTCGTTGAGTTGATGCGTCGACATCGTGAGCAGGTTATGCCCGCCGACGATTGCTTTACCAGCGCTCGGCCGGTCCAGCCCGCCGAGCACATTCAACAGCGTCGATTTGCCGCTGCCACTCGAGCCGACAATTCCAAGCAGCTCGCCAGGCTGCAAGCGCAGGTCGAGGCCCTGCAGCGCCACGACCTCGATATTGGCCACTTTGTGAATCTTGACCAGGTTTTCGCACAGCACGAAGGGTGCGTCATTCATGGGGCCTATGTGTACCACAGATGACGACGATTTTTGATTTTGGGGAATGCTCAAAA
>CAXNFZ010000010.1:0-25322 GCA_964201495.1 Chloroflexota bacterium
GTAACTACTCAGGCCATCCATTTTTCCAACGCGAAACGCGCTATTCCTTCCCCCCGAAGGGGGAAGGAATAGCGCGTTTCGCGGGAAATACTGATTTAGGCCTGAGTAGTTACAAATAGTGGATAGTGAGCGACTGATTTGTCTGCGACTGGCTCAGCTATCACTATCCACTATAACTATCCACTATCACTATCCACTATCACTATCCACTATAACTATGTACTCCTCTTCACGCATTCACTCCCGTCGGCGCATCCCCCAATTCGAAGAAATTCCACCACGAGCGCACGGTGGCGGGAGAGCTGAAGAACCAGCGCCCCCAGGTGGGGCCGTGGCCGACGCCGTCGAGGACGAGCGACGGGGCGCCGTCGAGGGTGCTGAGGGAGAGCGGCACCACGCCGTCGCCCCACTGGTCGCCGACGGTGCTGATCCATTCGTAGCTGAGGAATGCGGCGCGCGAACGCGCCGAGCCTCTTTCTTTGCCGGCGATGAGCTTGCCGCTCACGGTGAGGTATTGCACGTCCGGGTAGAACGCACCCGGGTAGGTGCGGTCGACCCACGACGTATGCGTGATGCCGGGGCGTTTTGCGCCGTCGACGGCGCGCAGGGGTGAGCCGAGCGTGATCAGGCGCGTGACGCGATGGTGGCCGTCGTAGGTGGGCAGGTGCGGGCGCATGGGCACGTTGCCGAGGTAAGCGCGGCCGATTACGCCGCCGGCGCTGTGGCCGACGAGCAAGAGTTTCTCCGCCCCTGTGGCTTTCAGCGCGTGCTGGACAGCCTTGTGCACGCGCGTGAGCATCAGGCTGTAATCGACGAACCCACCTACCAGCCACGAGAGCCGGTGAATGTCGGTGATGAACACGCGCCGGCCGGAGACGTGGCTGAGCATGCGAGCGCCGGGATGGTAGTCGCTCCAGTGAGAACCGAAGCCGCCGATGAGGAGGATGGGATCCATAGGGAATGGGGGTGGGGGAGTAGATAGTGGATAGTGGATAGTGATAGCCGATAGTGATAGTCAGCAGGCGCAGAGCGCACTATCTACTATCACTATCCACTATCCACTATCCACTATCACTATCCACTATCACTAACTACTTTCTGCCGATGACATCCGTCCCGACGTATTCACGCAGCACTTGCGGGACGACGATGCTGCCGTCGGCCTGCTGGTAGTTTTCCATGACGGCGATGACGGTGCGCGGGAGGCCGAGGCCGGAGCCGTTGAGAGTGTGAACGAATTCGGGTTTGGCGCCCTTTTCGCGGCGGAACCTGATGCCGGCGCGGCGGGCCTGGAAGTCGCCGACGTTGGAGACCGAGCTGACTTCGAGCCATTCCTGGCAGCCGGGCGACCAGACTTCGAGGTCGTAGGTGATGCGCGAGCCGAAGCCCAGATCGCCGCTGCAGAGCTGTTTGACGCGGTAGGTCAGCCCGAGTTGTTGCAGGGTTTCCTCGGCGTCGGCGCGCAGTTTTTCGAGAGTGGCGTCGGAATCTTCGGGGCGGGTGAAGGCGTACATTTCGACCTTGTCGAACTGGTGGCCGCGCTTGATGCCGCGCACGTCCTTGCCCGCGCTCATTTTTTCGCGACGGAAGCAGGGGGTGTAGGCGCAGTAGAGGCGCGGCAGGTCGGCGGCGTCGAAGATTTCGTCACCGTGCAGATTGGTGAGCGGCACTTCGGCGGTCGGCACCAGCCAGAAATCTTCTTCGGCGTCGTGGTAGAGGTTGTCGCGGAACTTGGGGAGCTGGCCGGCGGCGAAGAGCGTCTGCTGCTTGACCATGAAGGGCAGGTAGCGTTCGGCGTAGCCCTGTTCCTGGCGCAGGTCGAGCATCCAGGCGATAAGGCCGCGCTGCAGGCGAGCGCCGTAGCCATTGAGCACGTAGAAGCGCGAGCCGCTGAGCTTGACGCCGCGTTCGAAGTCGATCATGCCGAGGGCGACGCCGAGTTCATCGTGCATTTTTGCCGGAAAAGACAGGGCCGGGGCGGAACCGGCGACGGTGCGGAGGATGACGTTGTGGTCTTCGTCCGGGCCGATGGGCGTGCGCGGGTCGAGCATGTTGGGCAGCGCAGCGGTGAGGTCGTCGAGCTGCGACTCGACGCGGCCGAGGTCGGCTTCGAGGGCCGCGATCTGGTCGCCGACCGTGCGCATTTCGGCTTTGCGCGCGTCGCGTTCGGCTGGGTCGCTCATGCGGCCGATTTCCTTGCTGACGGCATTGCGGGTAGCGCGGAGTGTTTCGCTCTGGGTGAGGATTTCGCGGCGCTGCACGTCGAGGGAGAGGATGGCGTCGAGCGAATCGGCATTGCCGCCGCGGGCGGCGAGCATGGCGCGGACGGCGTCGGGTTCCTTGCGGATGAGGTTAATGTCGAGCATGGGTTTTCGGGGATTTCCAAGAATTTTCGGAAATTTTCGGAAATTTTCGGAAAAAATGAAAGCGCCCGTCATCGGATCAGGACGACGGGCGCGTGGTGCCACCTGAATTGCTTCTCGTGCGTCCGATAACGGGGACGGGGCGGCATGCTCGTCGCAGGCGGCTCGGCGAGTGGAAGCGTTTTGTGCTCACGTCGACCGGTTCACACCATCCACCGGCTCTCTGTGCGTCGTGTGCGCGCGCGTCTCGCGTCGTTGCAGATGAATTGATGGCTTGAATTGTACGCAGGAATTGTGATACGTCGTTATGAAGTACCCGGCTTCTTAGAAGCCGGGTACTGCATAACGATCAACCGTACGCCCCATGCTCCAGGAAGCCGAGCAGCCGCAGCAGGCGGTCGTCGGCGTCCTTGTAGACGTGTTCGGGCATGACGTAGTTCATGAACGGGTAGTACATCGAATTGATGGAGCGCCGACCGTAGGTGACTTGTGTAATGTAGCGCACCTGATCGCTGGTATTCGGTCCGCCGCGGTGCCAGACCTGGTTATTGAACAGGACGACGCTGCCGGCATTGCCAAGGCAGTAGTCGGTCTGTTCGATCAGCTCGGGGGGCATGGTTTTCGGCACCGGGCGGCCGTACAGATGCGAGCCTGGGATGCACTCGGTGCCGCCGACGGCGCGGTCTGTTACGTCGGTGAGGTAGAAGTTCGCGGTGAAGAACAGGACGGGCAGGCGGATGTTGGTGGGGGGCTCGCCGTGAGTGACCAGGTAGTGCGGCGGGTCGTCCTGATGCCAGTTCGAGATGCCGCCGCCGAACTTCGTGGTGAACGAGTTGTTGTGGATGACGTGGCAGTTCGGAGCGATGATCAGCTCGGCGAAGCGGGCGATCGGATTGAGGTCGAACAGCTGCAGGTTGGCTTTGCTCTTTTCGAACAGCCGCACGCGGATGCGCAGGACGGCGTCGGTGTCCGGCTCGGAGCCGCGGCCGGCGTAGGTCTGGCTCATCGTCGGGTCGGCCAGCACCTGATCCAGATCGTTTTTGAGTTCAGCGGTGAATTCTGGCGTGAGGTAATCCTGAAGGAACAAGTAGCCGTCGCGGTGGAACTGATCGATCCACGGCTGCAGATCTGCGTCCGAGAGATCGCGGTAGCGGGGGGTGACGAGGTGTTGGGTGGACATGGGTTTTGGACGATGGACGACGGACTACGGACGACAGTGATCGGTCATCTGTCGTCCGTAGTCTGTCGTCCGAGGCTAGATTCCAACGTGTGAAAGAAACTCGGGTGTGCCGCGGACGCCGGGGATGCGCAGGCGGTAGAGGGCGCCGGCGTGTTCGCCGTCGGTGGCTTTTTGGTCGCCGCCGGCGGTGGTGACGTACATGTCGCAGAGGTCGTCGCCGCCGAAGATGACAGACGAGACCTTGCGCACCGGGAACGCGATTTTCATGACTTCACGGCCGGACGAGTCGTAGCGATAGAGGGCGTTGCCGTCCCAGTGAGCGGACCAGACAAAGCCGTCGGCATCGACGGTCATGCCGTCGGGCAGGCCGAGTTCGGGCGCATGTTCGACGAAGACGCGGCGATTGGTGAGGCTGCCGGTTTCCTCGTCGTAGTCGTACAAATAGATCGTGTAGCGCTCTGAGTCGGTGTAATAGAGATGTTTGCGGTCGGGGGTGAAGCCCATGCCGTTGGAGCAGAGCACATTTTCGACGACTTTAGTGAGGGATCCGTCGAGATCGAGGCGGTAGAGGCTGCCGGGGCCATTCGGGCCGGGCATGGTGCCGCAGAACACGCGACCGCGGGTGTCGGCGAAGACGTCGTTGAAGCGCGATTCGCGTTCGGCGGGGATTTCGTCGACGACGACGCGTTCGATTTTGCCGTCGCGCATGACGGCGATCGTGCCGCGGTCCATGAACGCGAGCATAGATCCGTCGGTTTGGAAGGTGAAGCCGCCGATGGTGCGGCCGGCGTAGAACTGTTCGTGCTGCCCGGTGGCCGGGTCGTAGCGGAACATGCGCGGCTGGACGATGTCGAGCCAGTAGATTTTCTTGTCGAAGGGGTGCCAGAGCGGATTTTCACCGCAGGCGCAGGCGTAGTCGGCGAGGAGTTCAGGCGTGATCATGTCCTGAATTGTGGGGCGGGTGGGCGGTGTGGGCAAGTGAGAGGGGAGAGGGGAGAGGGGAGAGGGGAGAGGGGAGAGAACTTTCACGTAATTTTTTCCCTATTCCCTCCCCTGTCTCCGCTTATCAGCGTCGCCATGGCGGTAACGAGCAGAAGGGCGCCGAGGACGGCCTGCGAGCTGAGTTTTTCGCCGAAGAGCATGCCTGCGAGCAGAGTGGCGGTGAGGGGTTCGAGCAGGGTTGCGATGGTGGCGACGGTGGGCGAGGTGTGACGCATGCCGGCGACGAAGAGCACGTAGGCGAGCGCTGTTGGGATGACGCCCATATAAATGAGGATGGCCCAGCCGGCGGGTGGATACATGACGGTGAGTGTGCCGGTGGACGCAGCGACGAGCAGCAGGGCGGCGGCGCCGCAGGCGAAGCCGATGGTGGTGATTTGCAGCGGGTGGCGGCGGCGGGAGAGGCCCTGACTGAGCAGGGTGACGACGGCGTAGCCGGTGGCGGAGCCGAGCGCGAGCAGGGCTCCTGTGACGGTCGAGGCAACGTCGCCGCCGGCGGGCTGCCATTCGATCAGCAGCGCAGTGCCGACGAGAGCCAGCCCCAGCGCGGCGACGACGCGGCGGCCGGGAAGTTCCCGATGCAGGACGGCCGAAAGCACGGCGGTGATGACCGGGGCTGTGCACAGGGTGACCAGAGTGGCGATGGAGACCCCGACCTGCACGATCGAGGCGAAGTAGCACACCTGGTAGAGCGCCATCATTGCGCCGATGCCGGCCATACCGGCCAGATCAGGCCGGTCGATTTTCCACATGCGCTCGCGCAGAACGATGATTCCGGCGACGGCCAGCACCGGCACCGAGAACGCCAGCCGGAACAGGCCGATTGCGAATGGATGCGCTGCAGAGACGTCTGCCATCAGCCGTGAACTGACGCCGACTGTGCCCCACAGCACCGAGGCGAGCATGACGAGGGTGAGGGGCAGGCGGCGCATGGTGCGGAGATTCGTCAGAAGAGCGAATAGGTGACGCGCACACGTTCATTGGCTGCGCCGGGTGTGCCGCGGCGTTCGTTGTTTACGATGACGTCGAAGGCGCCGGCGTTGCCGGATTCGACGACGACGGAGCGGCTGGCGCTCCATGTGGGATTGCGGCCGAGTTCGGAGACGCCCTGGAAGACGAGGCTTCCGTCGATGATGATCTTGACGAAGACCTGTTCACGCGCGTAGATGGCGAGCTGAAAGCCGCCGTCGGGGGCTGCTGAAACCTGCACTGTTTCGGTGCGAGGCGCATTGGGGTCGAGGGTAGCGTCGGCGCTGCCAGCGCCGGGCACGTCGGCGACTGGGGCGAGGATGGTGATGCGCGGCGCAATCAGCGGAGGGGCATCGGGCGTTGGGGTGCCGACGGGATCGGGCGTGGCGGCGGGATTGGGCGTGGCGGTCGGTGCTGGATCGAACCAGCCGGTATCGCTGGCGGCGGGGATGGCGACGAACGCGAGCACGGCGACGAGTGCGAGGACAGCGACGGCGCCCAGCACTGACATAAGTGGCCCGCGGTCGGGGAAAATCGAGCGGTCAATGTTGTAAATTGACGGGCGTCCGGACGAGCGCTTGCGGGAGTTGCGTCCGTTGTTCAGGATTGGGGAAGAGAGGCTGCCGCGCAGCCGGAAGGACGATTGCGCCGTGCGAGGCTTGGGGGATGGTCGGAGAACGACGGCCCTGCCGGTTTTGCCGTCGATGCCGCTGATTTCGGGCACGGAGATGCCGGTGCCGGTGGAATTTCCGTCCAGCAAGGCGTCATCATCGAGCGCGACGTCATCCTGATTGGGCAAATTACCCTTCCAGAGCAGGTTTGGGTGGGCTACGCGCGTATATTCCGAGACCATCGGCACGCGTTCTGGGGGAGGCGGGACTTCATCACGCAACTGCAGGATCGGGATGCCGAATTCGGCTTCGAATTGCAGCAATGCCTCCTCAGGATCGAGGCCGAGAAACCGTGCGTAGTTCTTGATGAAGCCGCGGCTGGCGGGGCCGTCGGGAAGCTGGGCAAAATCACCGTCCTCGATTGCGTTGAGGTAGCGGCTTTTGATGCGAGTGGCGCGCGCCACTTGGTCGATCGAGATGTTACCAGCCTCGCGGGCCCGCCGGAACCGTTGTGCGAGACCGGACATGCGGATGGGATTGTAGCAGACGCGGTGGAGGGGTCGCATGGGGCGATGCCGTGATTCGCGGGTTCATGTAGTCGAGTTTAGACACGCCCGCATGGGTGTGCATTCGCCATTGGGGGCAAAAAATTTGTGCGTGAAAACCTCACCTCCTTTTATTACTCACAAAGAGACAGGTTCTCCTCACAAAGAGACAGGTTCTCCTCACAAAGAGACAGAGGTGAGAGATCAGGGTCAGGGCATACGAAAGACTGGTGAGATGCGTGTCATGGGAGGCGCCGCACCGTGAATCTGGCGGGTATTTCCCACTTTGATCCTGAGAAAAATCGACGTCCGTGCTGATGCATTGTGCGCGCTTCGTTTTCTCCGCGGTCCCCTGCTGAAATTCGTCCTTTACTGCGGATACGCCCACGTATCCGCAGTAAAGGATGATTTGGACGGCAGATCTGTCTTACGCGAAGCTGTGAAGAACGCAAAGGGGAAGAATTTTTTATGGACTGGCGTGTGAAAGGCTGTTCGGCGGTTGGCGGTTGGCGTTTGAAAAGTTACCCCAAACGCTGGATGCGCCGGTATGTTTTGGGCGTGGCCAGAGCGGGTATTGTGGCCAGGGCGGGTACTATTGCTGGCGTGAAAAAGACGAGAACTGAGACCGAGGTAGCGGCGCAGCGCGCAGCGCAGCGCAGAGGAATGTGGCTGGGGGCGGCAGCGGTGGCAATCGGCGTGCTTGTGGCTGTGACGAGCGGCGATTTCGTGGCATTGAACTGCGTGCTGACGCTGGCGGCGGCGATTGCCGGCGGCCGAGCGACGGCGATCGCTGCTGCGAAGATCGATGCCGCCGGTCGAACGGCGGCCGGAGTGATGGGCGGCTTGTGGGCGGCGCTGGGGTTTGCGTTGCCGTTTGCGGCGCTGGCAGTGTATCGCTGGGCGATTCTCGATGCTGCTGGCGCTGCTGTGCGGTTGGCGGCGCTCAGCCCGGGTGAACTGGCGCAGCTGAAGCAATTCAATATTCAGCCTGGCCTTGAGTATTTTGCGGCAGGAGAGTGGAGTTATGCGTTCGGCTACCTGCTCATGGCTGGCCTGTTTGGCTGGCTGGGCGGGCTGATCGGGGCGGGACTTTCGAAAAGGTAGTGCGGCGCAGATGTTCTGCTGAAACAGGCTGTGCTGCGGCAAAAACAGAGCTTGCGGGAAGTGCGGCAGAGATTGCGGTGACACTTCGCGCAAAAGCACATGCCGTACGTAATGCTTGACGCTCACAAAACGCGCGGGCTATAATCACCCGGCTTTCATGGGCCAAGTGGCTACATACGCTTCGTCCATTACATCGCACAATACAAGCCATCTTCTTCGCCAGTCGGAGTTTGAGAGCACTGATGTGCCTGAATCGTGACCGTTCCCTTCGGGGGATTAAGAGATAAAAACGCGATCGGTGTACAACATAGCTCTTGAACGATTGATTGAACGATTGATTGAACGATTGATTGAACGATTGATTGATTGAACGATTGATTGATTGATTGAGCGAGAAAGGATGGCTTGATTCGTGGATTGAACGGGCGAAGGCGTCGAATTGGGGCAAATTTTTTCGAGGTGAACGTATGGAGATCGCGGTACGTACGGATTTCGGATTCGTCGGGGTGATGCTCGTCACGGCGTTTCTGCTGATGGGAGGCACGCTGATCGCGGCTTCCCTGCTGCGGCCGAAGAAGCCGAACAAGGAAAAGCTGAGCACGTATGAGTGCGGCATGGAGACGGTCGGCGACACGTGGGTGCAGTTCCGTTCGCAGTACTACATCTTTGCGCTGATCTTCGTGCTGTTCGACGTCGAAGTGATCCTGCTGTTCCCGATTGCAGTGGCCTTCGGTGCGCTGAGCATGTTTGCGACGCTGCAAGTGGTTCTCTTCGTGGTCATTCTGCTGGCCGCGCTGCTGTTCGCCTGGCGCAAGGGCGTGCTGGAGTGGAAGTAAAGCTGACATGGATGTTCTAAACGTCATCAATAACCTTCTTAAGATCGTCGGGGACTGGATCTATGGTCTGGTGCTCGGCCTGCTCGGCAACGTGATGTTGACCGAGCTGCTCACGATGGGCCTGGCGGCCATCTTGCTGTGCACATTTGCGGCGCTGTCGTTCATGGGACTGACGTATGCCGAGCGCAAGATCGTGGCGCGCATTCAGGACCGTATTGGTCCGAATCAGGCAGGTCCGTTCGGCCTGCTGGTGCCGATCGCCGACGGCATCAAGATGTTCACAAAGGAAGACACGACGCCGGCTGCAGCCGACCGATGGGTCTACAACATTGCGCCGCTGGTAATTGCGACGGCGGCGTTGACGGCCTACGCGGTGCTGCCGCTGGCGCCCGGCGTTGTCGGCACGGATTTGAACGTGGGCGTGGTGTACATCATCGCCATTGGTTCGGGTTCGGTGGTGGCGATTCTGATGGCGGGCTGGGGCAGCAACAACAAATATGCGCTGCTGGGTGCGTTTCGCACCGTGTCGCAGCTGATCGGTTATGAAGTGCCGATGTTGTTGAACCTGATTCCGGTGGTGATGATCGCTGGTTCGCTGAGCCTGGTAGACATCGTCGAAGTGCAGAGCACACTGAATGGCAACCCCGGGCTGCCATTCGTGCTGTATTTCCCGGTTGCGGCGCTGATCTTTTTGATCAGCGGCATCGCTGAAACGGCGCGTTCGCCCTTCGACCTGCTGGAGGCGGAATCAGAAATCGTTGCGGGTTTCCATGTTGAGTACAGCGGCATGAAATTTGCGCTGTTCTTTCTGGGAGAGTATGTCAACGCTCTGGCGGTGTCGTTCATGTTCGCCACGCTGTTCCTGGGTGGCTACAACGGGCCGATCTTCCCTCCGTATGTGTGGCTGCTGATCAAGGCGGCTGTGATATTCACGATTCTGATGTGGCTGCGCGGCACGCTGCCGCGCATTCGCGTAGACCAGATGCATACCATGAACTGGAAGTTCTTCGTACCGATTTCGGCGTTGAACTTGATTATTGTGCTGCTGGTGGCGAAGATCTTCCAGCCGGGCAACCCGGCCATGCCGTGGGTGACTCCTCCGGTTCAGGCGATGGCGACGGCAGTCACGACGCTGATTCCGTTCCTGGTTGGCCTGAGCATTGCCTCGCGTCGCATGCGTCGGCAGCGTGATGAAGTGGAGGCGATGGCGGAAATTCGCCGCGAAGCCAACCGCGCCGCAGTGGCGGCCAGCATGGGAGGTGCACACTAGTATGAGCATTACTCTGCATTCGGTGATCTTTCTGCTGTTGAGCGTCGTGGTGCTGGGCAGTGCGCTGTTCGTGGTCACCACGCGCAACCTGTTTCATGCGGCACTGATGCTGATTCTGTCGTTTTTTGGTGTGGCAGGCCTGTACGTGCTGCTGGAATCGGGATTCTTCGCAGTGGCGCAGGTGCTGGTGTATATCGGCGCGATCGCAATTTTGTTCATCTTCGCGGTGATGCTGACGCGCGGCATGGTGTCCATGCCGCGTGTGAATGCGCAGGCGTCGCTGGCGGCCGTCGTATCGGTGGTGCTGTTCGTGGCGATCACGGCCATCGTCGGCCCGGCGATGCTGGTGGTGCAGGTGCTGCCGGGGTCATCGGAGCGCGTCATCGGCGCGATTCCGTGGCAGTACACAACGATCACAACGATCACCGACTCGTATATCAAGCAGTTCGGCCTGTCGCTGGTGGACGGGAGCGCGTATCTGCTGCCGTTCCTGCTGGCGGCGGTGCTGCTCGATATTGCGCTGGCCGGTGCGGTGCAGATCGCACGGGAAC
This sequence comes from Chloroflexota bacterium, assembly GCA_964201495.1. Lineage (GTDB taxonomy): Bacteria > Chloroflexota > Anaerolineae > J036 > Brachytrichaceae > CANJQH01. The sequence goes on from CAXNFZ010000010.1 coordinate 10,429, forward strand.
GCCGGCCAGCCGAAGTGCAGGCCGAACGTGCATCTCTGGCGGCGGAAGCCGCCGATGAGCAGAAGCGTGAGGATGCACTGGCGAATGGGACGGCGGAAGCTGCTCCCGAGCCGGCGCTGGCGGCCGATCATCATTAATCGCTGGGAGGCTTATTCATGGATCAAGGAATTCTTAACGGCATCCCGCTGTATTTTTATCTGATCGTCGCAGCCGGCCTGTTCTGCATCGGCCTGTACGGTGTGCTCGGTCGCAAGAACGCCATCGCAATGCTGATGGGCGTCGAACTGATGCTGAACGCGGTCAACATTAACCTGATCGCGTTCTGGCGTTACATCCGGCCGGATTCGCCGGCTGCGCTCGCCTTCGTGTCTTTCGTCTTCGTCGTGGCGGCTGCCGAGGCCGCTGTCGGCCTGGCGTTGATCATTTCGGTGTACCGCAATACCAAGAGCGTCGACCCGGAGAAGCTCGACCAAATGAAGTTCTGAGAACATGATGTTTGCAGAAGCAGCAACCTCCAACCCGCTGGTCGCCACGCTCTTGTGGCTGATCCCGCTGCCGCCGATTCTGGCGTTCGGCCTGATCGCGCTGTTCACGAATCGCAGCCGCTCCGTCACCACAGCCGTCGCCCTTGGCGGCATGGTGCTCTCGTGGCTCATGTCGCTCGTAGTGTTCTTCTCGGTCTGGCAGAACCATGAGCTCGGCCATGCTCCGATCGGCAGCCAGTTTGCCTGGCTGGCGACGGGGGACACTACGCTGAATATCGGCGTTGTGGTCGATCCGCTCAGCGCCACCTTTTTGTTTATGGTGCCGCTGGCTGCGACGCTGATCTTCCTGTACAGCACCAATTACATGGCACATGAGACGCGCTACACGCGTTTCTTCGCCTATCTGAGCCTGTTCGCCGGCTCGATGATGGGGCTGGTCGTCAGCGACAACCTGCTCACGCTCTTCGTCTTCTGGGAGCTGATGGGTTTCTGCTCGTATTCGCTGATCGGCTTCTTTTATTACAAGGAGTCGGCGTATAAGGCGGCGGTCAAGGCTTTCATGACCACGCGCGTCGGCGACATGCTGCTGATCCTCGGCATGGTGTATCTCTACGCCATGACCGGCACGCTGAATTTTCATGAAATTCTGCACAACGAGGAAGTGCTGCACCATCTGGCGATGACGCCGGCGGTGCTCGGAATCGGCCTCCCGGCGGCTGGCCTGATCGGGCTGCTGATTTTCGGTGGCACGGTCGGCAAGAGTGCGCAGTGGCCGCTGCACGTGTGGCTGCCGGATGCGATGGAAGGTCCGACGCCGGTGTCGGCCATGATTCACGCCGCCACGATGGTTTCGGCGGGCATCTTCATGACGCTGCGCTTCTTCCCGCTTCTGCAGGCTGCTGGCGGCATGGGGCACGGGGAAGAACACGCCGCAGTCAACACTGCGCTGATGATCGTCGGTGTAATTGGCGCGATCACGGCCTTCATGGGCGCGACGATCGCGGTGGCGCAATACGACGTGAAGCGCGTGCTGGCGTTCTCGACGATTTCGCAGCTCGGCTTCATGGTGGCGGCGATCGGCATCGGCGCGTATATCGCTGCGGCTTTTCACCTGCTCACGCACGCGTTCTTCAAGGCGCTGCTGTTTCTCGGCTCTGGCTCCGTGATTCACGGCGTCGAGCACGGCCATCAGCACGTCACCGGTCATCATGATCATGGCGATCCGGCGAAGACCTACGCGGATCCGATTCCTGGCGTCGACTACGGGCACGGCCACGACGAGCATGGTCATGATGATCACGGTCACGACGATCACGGCCCGGCGTTCGACCCGCAGGACATGCGCAACATGGGTGGCCTGGCGAAGCGCATGCCGGTCACGTTCGTGACGTTCCTGATCGGCGGCCTGGCGCTCGCTGGCTTCCCGTTCGTCACCGCAGGCTTCTGGAGCAAGGACGAAATCTTCGCTGACGCCTGGAGCCATGGCTTCGGACACGGCGATCTGCTCGGGCAGATCGTGTTCGTCACGCTGGTGCTTTCGGCGTTCATGACCGCGTTCTATACGATGCGGCAGATCGCGATGACCTTCCTGGGTGAACCGCGCACGGAAGCGGCGGCGCACGCCAGCGAGAATCCCCCGGCGATGACGATCCCGCTGATCGTGCTGGCGGTGTTCGCTGCGCTGATCGGATTTATCAATATTCCGAAGGACTTCCCGGTCTTCGGCCCGCTGATGGGCGAGGGCGCCTACTGGCTCAAGCACTTCCTCGGCAGTCAGCTGCTCGAGAAGCCGGAAGCGATCCCGTTCAACCCGATCCCGGTGGCGTTCTCGCTGGTCGTGGCACTCGGCGGTCTTGGGCTGGGCTGGCTGGTGTATGGCAGAAACCCGATGAAGGCCGGCCAGGTCGACGTCGTGGAGAAGCTCGGCGGCCTGTTCACTTTCCTGAACCGGCGCTGGATGTGGGACGAGCTGTATCGCGTGATTTTTATCAAGCCGATGCAGTGGGTGGCTGATCGTTATTCGGCCGCGGTGGATAAGGGCGTGCTGGACGTGGTGCTTGAAGGCGTGTATCGCGCCGGCGGCGCTCTGGCCGGCAGCTTCAAGGCCTTCGACAAGACGGTGGTGACCGGGTTCTCGGACTGGGTCGGCAGCGTGTTCAAGGGCGCGGGCGAAATGGGGCGCGAATTGCAGACTGGCCAGATTCAGGCTTATCTGCTGTCGGGCCTGGCCATGATCGTCGTCATTGTGGTGGCGTTCGTGCTGGTGTTCGCGTAGGCGGCGACGGAGAGGCGCACAGACATGATTCCAAACATCCTTTCGGTCATCACCTTCCTGCCGCTGGTCGGCATGGTATTGGTGCTGCTCACGCCGGCGAAGCAGGTCAACCTGATTCGCTGGGGCTCGGTGCTGTTCAGCACGCTGATGCTGGCAGTGGCGGCTGTCCTGTGGGCAGGCTACGACAGCGCAGCCGGTCATTTTCAGTTCATCGAATCGGCGGTCTGGTTTCCGCAGATCAACGCCAGCTATAAGCTCGGCGTCGACGGCATCAGTATTCCGTTGATTATGCTGACGGCTTTTCTGACGCCGCTGGCGATGCTGATCTCGTTCCACGTAGAGAAGAACGTGAAGATGTACTTCGCACTGTTCTTTCTGTTGGAAATGGCAACGATCGGCGTGTTCGTATCGCTGGATCTGATTCTGTTCTTCGTGTTCTACGAGATCAGCCTGATCCCGATGTACTTCCTGATCAGCCAGTGGGGAGGCGCCAACCGGCGCTACGCCTCGCTGAAGTTTATGCTCTTTACGATGGCGGCGAGCCTGGGCATGCTGCTGGCGATTCAGGTCATCGGTTTGGCGTCGGGCAGCTTCGACCTGGAGTATCTGATCTCGGATCTTGGTCGGCCGTTCACCGGAAATAACACGGTCAACGTGATCTTCGCCGACCCGAACGTGTGGAAATCGATCGCGTTCATCGCATTCGCCGTGGCATTTGCGCTGAAAGTGCCGATCTGGCCGCTGCACACGTGGCTGCCGGACGCGCATACTGAGGCGCCGACGGGTGGGTCGATGATGCTGGCCGGCATCCTGCTCAAGCTGGGTGGCTACGGTTTCCTGCGGCTGGTGTTGCCGTTGTTCCCCGATGCGGCAGCGCAGTACGCGCCGGTGCTCGGTGTGCTGGCGATGCTGAGCATCGTGATCGGCGCCTTCGCGGCATGGGGACAGACGGACTTCAAGAAGCTGGTTGCCTATTCGTCGATCAACCACATGGGCTTTGTGGCCATGGGGATCGCCGTTGCGGCAGCGGCAGGTGGTGGCGCGTCGTTCATTTCGAAGACCGATGCGGCCATCGCTGGCAACGGTGCGCTGTTGCAGATGATCACCCACGGTTTGTCGAGCGCGGCGATGTTCGCGCTGGTCGGTGTGGTCTATGAGCGAGCTCATACGCGCGATCTGGCGCGTTACGGCGGATTGTGGACGATCATGCCGAAGTACGGCGCGATTGTCCTGTTCTGTGCGATGGGTTCTGTCGGCCTGCCGGGCCTGGCGGGATTCGTGAGCGAATTCATGGTCGCGCGCGGGGCTTTCCACGCCAGTCATGAAGGTGGCTGGACGGTGTTCACTACGCTGACGGTGATCTCGATGGCTGGTCTGCTGGTGACTGGCATCTATGTGCTCAAGAGTGTCCAGAAGCTGCTGCACGGCCCGATCGGCCACGAATGGAAGGCGCACCCGCTGCCGGACATGAACCGCATCGAGATTCTGGGCGTGGCACCGTTGATGATTGCGATGCTCGTGCTGGGCGTGATGCCTTCGCTCGTGCTGAACCTGATCAACGTAGGGATTGCGGGTCTTTTGAAATAACGCAGCCGCTCGGCCCTTCGATGAAATCGCCCGAATCACACCCGTGTTCGATGGCAGCCCGAAAGGCAGCTGTTCAACGAAAGTGTGGTCCGGGGATTCCATCGTTGATGAGCTGAGCAGTTGCGAAATAAGACAACACACATGAACCTTCCCATCCTTACCCTGATCATGCTCGCGCCGGCCATCGGCGCGGCGGTGATCCTGCTGATCCCGCGTGCAGAAGCGGCGGCGATTAAGACGACGGCAGCGGCGTCGCTGGCGGTCTCGCTGGTGCTGTCGGCGCTGGTGACGTTCGGCTACGATCAAGTGCTGGGCGGCTATCAGTTCGTCGAACAATCGAGCTGGATTCCCTCGCTGGGAATCTCGTATTACATGGCCGTCGACGGCTTCTCGGCGCCGCAGCTGCTGCTGACGGCGGTGGTGGGCTTCTGCGCGGTGCTGGTGTCGTGGAAGCAGAACGACCGACCGCGCGAGTATTTCTCGTTCCTGCTGGCGCTGGTGGCCGGCGTGTTCGGCGCGTTCATGTCGCTGGACATCTTCCTGATGCTGATTTTCTACGAGTTGGTGCTCTTCCCGGTCTATGTGCTCGTGGCCGGCTGGGGCAGCAAGAACCGCGAATATGCAGCGATGAAGCTGACGATTTATCTGTTTCTCGGCTCGTTGATCTCGATCGTTGGCATTCTGGTCGTGTATTTCAGCGCGGTGAACCCCGAGACCGGCGCGTCAACGTTCAATCTGCTTGAACTGCAGAAGAACGTGGCCATGATGGAGAACAGCGTGGTGTTCCAGCAGACCTGGTTCCCGGTCGTCTTCATCGGGTTCGCGGTGCTGGCAAGCATCTTCCCGCTGCACAACTGGTCGCCGGACGGCTATGCTGCGGCGCCGACGGCGGTGTCGATGTTGCATGGCGGCGTGCTGAAGGCGACGGGCGCCTACGCCGGCCTGCGCTTCGGCATTCAGCTGCTGCCTGAGGGCGCGAAGATGTGGATGCCGATCCTGGTCGTGTTCTGTGTGGCGGGCCTGATCTATGCCGCTGCGATTGCGTATAAGCAGACAGACCTGAAGTACATCATCGGATTTTCGTCGGTCAGCCACCTCGGCCTGGTGCTGCTCGGCCTGGCGTCGATGAATCAGTATGGGCTGAACGGCGCTGGCGTGGAACTGTTCGCCGGTGGCGTGATGACCGGCCTGATGTTCTCGCTGGTCGGCATGGTCTATGAGCGTGCGCATCTGCGCGACGTGAACGACCTGAGTGGGTTGTCGAAGGTGATGCCGCTGGCTGCGTTCGGCTGGGTGCTTGGTGCACTGGCGCTGATGGGCATGCCCGGACTGCCGGGATTTATTGCCGAAATGCAGATTTTCATGGGCCTGTGGCAGGCGTCGTCGACGACGAGCGTGCTCAACCCGGGCACGTTGAATGTGCAGTATGCGGTGGTCGCCGTCGTGGCGGTCGTTTCGATCGTGATCAACGCGGCGTGGACGCTGCGTGTGGCGGGCAAGATCTTTTTCAGTGAGCCGCAGCATCCGCAGTTGCAGTCGCTGCCGCGGCTCGACGCGCTGGAGAAGTTCGCCATCGGATTCATGTGCGCGATTCTGCTGATCGTGGGCACGATGCCGAACACCATAATGGGTGTGGTGCAGTCCGGCGTCCAGTCGATCATGCAGACGCTGGTAGGCGCGGGGTAATTAGGAAACAAAGATGGGTGGCTTTACTGAAACTCTCAACGGCTTCGCCGACTTCGCGCACATCGTGCCGGAAATTCTGATCGTGCTGTGGGGCAGCGCCGTGCTGGTGGTCGACCTTGCTTCGAAGGGCACGGTCAAGCGCTCGACGCTTGGCTGGATGGCCGGCCTGGGCATGATCGGGATCCTGGCGGTGACCTGGCTGCTGCGCCCAGGCGACTTTTCGCCACGCGAAGCATTCGGCGGCATGATTCGTGCCGATATGTGGACGTGGGCCTTTCGCGTGATCTTCACGCTCGGCGGTGCACTCACATGCATTGCGTCGATCGACTTTCGCCCGGCCAAGGCCGGCGGCGAGTACTTTGCCCTTGTGGTGCTCGCCTCGATGGCGATGAGTCTGATGGCGGCGTCGAACGACATCATCATGCTGTATCTGGCTACTGAAACGGCCAGCATCGCGCTTTACCTGCTCGCGGGCATTATGCGCGGCAGCAAGCTCAGCGCCGAGGCTGGCCTGAAGTACTTCGTCTTCGGCGCCGTTGCGTCGACGGTGATGCTTTACGGGCTCAGCCTGATGTTCGGCCTCAGCGGCGGTATGACTGGCTACGAAGACCTGGCAAAGATGCTCGCGGCGCCGGAACTGCGCACACCGGCGTTGTTCGCCACGTTGCTGGTGCTGGTCGGCTTTGCGTTCAAAACCAGCGCTGTTCCGTTCCATTTCTGGGCGCCGGATGTGTATCAGGGTTCGCCGACGCCGATCGCCGGTTTTATCAGCACTGCCTCGAAAGCGGCTGGCTTCGCGATCCTGCTGCGCTTCTTGTACTACGCACTTCCGCCGAACGAGTCTGTGGCTGCGCTGGCATGGGTCAGTCTGCTGCGTCCGTTTGCAGTGCTGACGCTGCTGGTCGGCAGCCTTTCGGCCCTGATGCAGAAGAACGTCAAGCGCATGCTGGCATATTCGAGCGTGGCGCAGGCTGGCTATGTGCTGATGGGTGTTGCGGCGTTTGCGGCCAGCCCGGCGCCGGCGCAGCGCGAGCAGGCACTGGCTGCTGTGCTGTTCTACCTGGCGACATACATGGTGACGAACATCGGCGCCTTCACCATTGTCGGCGTCGTGTCGCAGAAGGCCGGCGGGGACGACTTCAAGGATTTTGCCGGTCTGGCTCGACGTTCGCCGTATACCGCGCTGGCGATGACTGCGGCGATGCTCAGCCTGCTCGGCGCACCGCCGATGGTCGGATTCGTCGGCAAGCTGTTCCTGTTCCGCAGCGCCATCGGTGTGTATCAGCAGACGTCGGATATCTTCTTCCTCGTGATGGTCGTGGTCGGCGTGCTGATGGTTCTGGTCTCGCTGATGTATTACCTCGGCGTGGTCAAGGCCATGTTCGTCGATCGTGCGCCCGGGGATGCCAAGCCGATGTACGTGCCGGCAGCGACTGTGCTGACCTCGGTGGTCGCTGGCGTAGGTGTGCTGGTGATGACGCTGCTGTCCGGCCCGCTGTTCGACATCGCGATGAATGCTGCGCGGGCGTTTTTGACATCTGGACAAATTGTGGCGATGCTGAAGTAGTGGGCAGGCAGCACGCAGCGAAATTCAGGTAAATCTAAAGTGCACAAGCTGGTTGGTTTCAAGACGCGAAGCACGCCTGGGCCTGGCTCCTAAATGGCAAACAGGCGTGTTTTGCGAGAAGATGCTCGACTGAAACGAAGCAGCTGCGGCAAATGAACAACCTGATCCTGACGAAATCTGCGACGAATCATCGACTGCACCCGCTGAACGTGGGTGGGGCAGGTGAATTGAAGAGGATGCGAGCAAACGGGATCAGACATGACAAAGCAACTGCCCTTCCGGGCCCGAAGTGGCATTCAGTTTGGACCGTGGGCATGTTAGAATCGGACCGGCTTTATGCGCACTCGTAACTCGGATCATCCGCTGGTGATCTTCAAGAACGCCTTCCCGCCGACAGTGATCGGCGCGATGGTGGTACAGGTGGCGCTGATCAATTTAGTGTTGATCCTCGGCGGCGTGTTCGTCGGGATGTACCTTGATCGACAGTTGGCGAGCAAGCCGCTGCTGACGCTCACATTGGGCATCGGCGGAGCGATCGCAGCCGGAGTGCTGACGTTCGTAACGGCAATGCGCACAGTAAAGCGTTCGCGGGAGGCGTATCTCAAGTACGCCGAACAACGAAAGCGCGAGCTGGCCGATGAATCATCGGACGGTGCGCCTGAGTCAGCCGAGCGCAGTGGGACGTGAACGAACTGCTTGAGCAGTTTCTGTGAAAATGTGAAGAGAACTGTAGAGAACTATGGCACCAAAACCTAGACAAGTAATCTGGCTCGTCGTTATTCTTGCCGCGTGCTATTTTGGTACGTTGCTGAGTTCGGGGATTGAGCTGGGTGGCGTGATGTTCAAGACGTTCATCCCGGCGATCTCCGTTCCGAGTGAAATCATCCCTGGCTGGGAAACCAACATCATCGATGGTCTGAGCGGCAAGCCGTTCGGTCTCTATAACACGCTGTTCACGACGCTGATCATGGACGTGGTGATTGTGGTGCTGGCGCTGATCGGCGCCAAGGCCATTCGGGCGAACGGCGCGAACGCGACGAACTTCATCGGCCGCGCGTGGGAATCGTTCATCGAGTATCTGTACAAGAACTACATGGTGCCGACGCTCGGCGCGCGCGCCAAGCAGGTTGTGCCGATCGCGATTACCTCGTTCGTGTTCATCCTGATCTCGGGCTTCTTCGAGCTCCTTCCGGGGCACGAGGCGATCGGTGTGATCGAACCTCCGCACGCCGGCCAGGGCTACTGCGTGCACACGTCGGGAAGCGTCAGCTTCATCACCGGCTTCCGAATGACGGATCCGGAGTGCGCTATGGGGCAGTCCGCCGGCACCGGCAAGGTTGCTGACGTCGTAACTGCCGAGGCAGGCGGTGCGGCCGGCTATATCGTGGTCCCGTTCCTGCGCCGTCCCACTTCGGACTTGAGCACGACGATCGCGCTGGCGTTGATCGCGTTCCTGTTCATCGAAATCCAGGGCATCCGCGCGAACGGGGTGCATTACTTCCAGAAGTTCCTCGACTTTGGCAACCTGCGCAAGGGCGGCATGATGAAGGGCTTCATCGGCTACATCAGTTTTGTCGTCGGCTTCCTGGAACTGCTGTCAGAATTCATCCGAATTCTTTCGTTTGCCTTCCGTCTATTTGGCAACATGTTCGCCGGAACCATCCTGGTGTTCGTGATGTCTTTCCTGGTTCCGATGTTCTTGCCGACGGTCTTCGTCGCACTTGAATTCGGCGTCGCAGTCATTCAGGCCTTCGTGTTCCTGATGTTGATTACAGTATTCACGTCGCTCGCGGTTGAATCGCACCACGGCGGCGGTGAGGAAGCGCACCACTAGTCTGAGCGCCGGCGGGCGTGTTTCGTCCGCCGGCCCGGCACGTGAATGCGACGATTTGATACAACGTACACGCTATAAGCAAGTTGAGGGAGTTGAAACAAAATGGATGCAGAAGCAGCAAAGGAATTGGGTAAGCTGATCGGTGCGGGCATCGCAGGCGGCACGGGCATGATCGGACCTGGCATCGGCATTGGTCTTTCGGGTCTCGGCGCTCTGATCTCGATCGGCCGCAATCCGGAAGTCACGTCGACGCTTCAGACGTACATGATTCTGGTCATCGCGTTCGCGGAGTCGCTGGCCATCTTCGCGCTGGTCATCGCGTTCCTTCTTCTGTTCGCGATCTAATTCCCGCGGAGGCATATCGTGGAAATTCTGGCAATCGTCAACGCGGTTTCACGCGTGCTTGCAGAGGGCGCTGGCGGCAATCCGGCCGGCAACCTCGGCATCAACACGGCGCTGATTCTCGCGCAGATCGTCAACTTCATCTTCCTGCTCGTTTTTCTAAACGGGCTTGTGATCAAACCGGTGCTGGCCAGCCTCGAGGCGCGCCGCAAGCGCATCGACGAGAGCATGGACAACGCGCGCAAGGCCGATGAGCGCCTCGTCAACGTCGAGAAGGACTATCAGGCTCGCCTCATGCAAGCTGAAGCCGACTCGGTGAAGGCACGCTCTGAAGTCCTCACCGCCGCTCAGGCCGAGGCCCAGCGCATCCGCGCTGAGTCCCTCCTCGACGTCGAGCGCATCAAGGAATCTGCCCGCGCTGACGCGCTTAATGAGCGTAATCAGCTGCTGGCGGAGTCGCGCAATCAAATCGTGGCCCTCGTGATGGCCGCGACCAACAAGCTCGTCGGCGAATCTCTCACCGAGAGCCGCCAGAAGGCGATCATCACCGACTTCTTCTCAAAGGTTCCTGAGGGCATCAGCAGTGTCGAAGGCGCAAACGTCATCGTCACCAGCGCATTGCCTCTCAACGCACGCGAGCAGAATCGTGCGAAGACCGAACTTGGCGTCGCTAACGCTGACTTCGAGGTCGATCCGACCATTCTGGGTGGATTGGTCGTTCGCATCGGCGACAAGATCGTCGACGGCAGTGTCTCGAGCAAGGTCACTGCGCTGCGTCAGCAGCTCAGCGCCTGATCGAACGACGCAGCGTCGTCGAACGACGCAGCGTCGGCGAACGGGCCCGGCATGTCTCCATGCCGGGCGCGCTTCGTTTTTCGATGTGCGTCGCTATCCCATCCCACCTCGCTCTTTCAAGCTCGTAAATCGGCTGTGCCCGATGATCAGGTGATCCAGGACGTCGATTTCGAGAATCTTGCCCGCCTTCACGAGCTCGCGCGTAACGTGCAGGTCGTCCTGCGATGGAGTCGGGTCGCCGCTCGGATGGTTGTGCGCAAGAATCACGGCCGCGGCGTTGGCGCGGATCGCTTCCTTGAAGACTTCTGCCATGCGCAGGCTGGCGCTGTTCAGCGACCCGCGGCACACCGTGGACGTCGCCAGCACGCGGTTGCGCGTGTCCAGCAGCAGTGTGCGCACTTCTTCCTGCTCCAGCACCCCCATGTCGTACATCAGGAGGTGCGCGGCGTCACCCGGCGTGCGAATTTGTACGCGCTCCTCTGGCAACGCCATCGCCGCTCGCTTGCCGAGTTCGAGCGCGGCGCGAATTTCGATGGCTTTGACCGGCCCGATGCCGCGCACGGACGTAAGCTCGTTCACCGGCGCGCGCACCAGCCCCGCCAGGCCGCCGAAGCGCATCAATAACGTATCGGCCAGCGCCAGCGCACTGCTGGAGCCGCTGCCCGTTCGCAGCAGGATCGCCAGCAATTCGCGCTGCGACGCCGCCGCCGGGCCGACCTGCAGAAATCGTTCGCGCGGCCGCTCGGTCGTGGGCAGATCGCCGATGCGTGGGGACGACTCCGGCGGCGTCGTGTCACGCACAGCCGCGTGAGCGGCGATTGTGCTGGTTTTCGACGAGATCGACGAAGGTAAAGAGGGCGAAGAATCCGAAGAAAGAAGGTGCCGCGCCTGCGGTCGCGGTCTGGGGGGAATTGGGTACTCGTTCGTCAACGGTAGGCTTAGGGGCTTACCACTGCGCATACGCGCATTTATCACGATGTCGCCGCATTCTGCAGACAATCTGCGTCGATCTGTGTTTTGTGTCAATCCATGACGATCTTTCTGGTCGTGTGGCGGAATGGCACATTTCAGCAGTGGACTGGTCTGCGGGACTGCGTAAGTATAATCTCCCACATCGCTGCTCGTCCCAGAGGCAGTTTTGCTGTTTTCGGAGGACGTGATCTCAGTGCTTCACGAATAGAAATTGACTGGCTCATGTAGTCGTTACATCGTCTTACATCGCCTTATATCGCCTTATATTATGGAACAAATATCCAGCCTGCTTATCGGCGCGGCCAGTGTGATCGGCGCGCTGCTCGCCGCTTTGCTTGGTGGACTGACGATCTGGGCTTTTCGCGACATTCGCTCACGCACGCGTGACCCGTTCGTCCAAATTCTTGCGACGATCACCGTAGGCGTCATTCCTGTCATCGGCATCCTTGTCTACCTTATGCTCCGCCCGCGCGAGACGCTGTCGGAAGCCTATGTGCGCGCCCTCGAAGAGGAATCGCTGCTTTCGAGCATCGAAGGCCAGGAATTTTGCCCGACCTGCAGTCGCCGCGTCGATTCCGATATGCAGTGGTGTCCGAAATGCCACACGAAGCTGCGCAATCCCTGCGACAACTGCGGCCGCGCGGTACATTTGTCCTGGGACCTGTGTCCGTACTGTGGCGTCGGCCGACAGCCCGAGATGGCTCGGGAAGCCAAGCCGTCAAAGATGCGCTTGTTCGGAAAGCCGAACACCGCGCCGGCACCGTCCCAGCCCGCCTCGAGCGCTCCCGGCAGCGTCGCGGAGCGTGTCGGTGCGCTGCGCAGACAGTCGCCCCCGCCAGCTGAGCCCGTGGCGGCTGAGACGTCCACTCTCGATACTGAAGCCGAATCGACTGGTACTCCGCCGAATCCCTGATCAACGACCATGCCGTTCAAATTTCAACGCCTGCGAATCCCAGAAGTCGTCCTGATCGAGGCGCGCAGCTTTGGTGACGACCGGGGTCTTTTTCGTGAAATATGGAAGGCGAGTGAATTCGCCGCTGCCGGCTTCGACCTGCATTTCGTGCAGGACAATCACTCGCGCTCCATATGCAATGTGCTGCGCGGCCTGCATTTCCAGCGCCCGCCGCATGCGCAGGGCAAACTTGTGTTCACCCTGAGCGGCGAGATCTTCGATGTGGCCGTCGACATTCGAACCGGATCGCCGACGTTCGGCCAGTGGGTCGGCGCAACGCTGAGCGGCGACAACGGCTGTGCTCTCTGGGTGCCGCCCGGCTTTGCTCACGGCTTCATCGTGCGCAGCGAAATCGCCCATGTCGTGTACAAGGTCACTGACGAATACAACGCTTCCTGCGATGCCGGCATCCGCTGGGACGATCCGATGATCGGCATCGACTGGGGCATTGCTGCTCCATTACTTTCACCCAAGGATGTCGTACAGCCGCTGCTCAGCGAAATTACGACTGGCTTTGCGTACTCACCGACGTGACGGGCTGTCTTGCCGCGTCGATTTTGACTTCGCGGGGAAAATCGACTCAGGCCTGAGTAGTTACGAAGAATCACATTCACATTTTCTATGGCACTTGAACTACGTTTTGACGCAGCCGGCCTGATTCCCTGCATCGTGCAGGATGCGCTCACCGGCCGCGTGCTCATGTTCGCATGGATGAACGCTGAGGCGCTGCGGCTCACCCGCGAGAACGGCGAAGTGGTCTTCTGGTCGCGCAGTCGCGGCGAACTCTGGCACAAAGGCGCCACGAGCGGCAATGTGCTGCGCGTGCGTGAAATGCGCGCCGACTGCGACGGTGATGTTTTGCTGGTGCGCGCCGAACCCGCCGGCCCGGCGTGCCATACCGGGCGCGAAAGCTGCTTTTATCACGACCTTGACGGCGCTGAGCTTGCACCGCCGTCCGCCGGCTTTCTTGACGAACTCGCCGAAGTCATTCAGGCGCGGCGTGGTTCATCGCCCGAACAAAGCTACACCGCCCGACTGTTCGAGAAGGGCCGCTTCAAAATCGCTCAAAAAGTCGGCGAAGAAGGCCTCGAGACGGCCATGGCCGGCGTTGCTCAGGAAGACGACCGGCTGATCGACGAAAGCGCCGACCTGTTGTTTCACCTGCTCGTGCTGCTCAACGAACGCCGCATCCCGCTCCGCACCGTGCTCGCTCAGCTGATGGCGCGTCACTAAGTTCCTGTCCATAAGTTTTGTCCGGCAGATTCGCCTCCCCCGCTTTGCGGGGGAGGCGAATCTGCCGCCAGAACTTTTGGCGACTCACTTAGGCGAGTGGGTCCGGCGTTTGGGGCTTCGCGTGGGAAAAATCTGCTGTCGAGATCTGCCCCAAACTGCGGATGCACCCCGACGCACCCCATGACGTGTGCAGCGCTCTATAATCTGTCCCGTGACGTACTTGGACTTGGCCGCGGCAACCGGCCGGTTCGTATATTCGAAATAACCACTCAGCGGCGCATCCGTGCAGATCCTCGGACTGGCAGTTCTTTACCTCTCGCATGCGAGGGAATGGGGGACCGCACAGCGTGGTGGGGCGCACGGCCGGCAGAGCGGTGATCACTCAACAGGATTTATACCGATGGCCATCCTCGCAAATAAGCAGACGCGACTCATCGTGCAGGGCATCACCGGTCGCGAAGGCGACTTCCATGCGCGCCAGATGCACAAATACTCCGGCATCGTCGTCGGTGGCGTGACGCCTGGCAAGGGCGGCGTAGAACTGGATTACGACGGCGACAAGATCCCCGTGTTCGACACGGTCGGTGAGGCAGTGCGCAAAACAGGCGCGAACGCCAGCGTCATTTATGTGCCCGCCCGCTTCGCTGCGGACGCAGTCCTCGAAGCCGCCGACGCCGGCGTGCAGCTGATCGTCTGCATCACCGAGGGCATCCCTGTCCTCGATATGGTGCGTGTGCGCGCCTATCTCGATGCCAAGGGCTCCAGCCTCTTGCTCGGACCGAACTGCCCCGGCCTGCTCACGCCCGGCGCTGCAAAGATCGGCATCATTCCCGCCGTGATCGCCACGCCCGGCAAGGTCGGCATCGTTTCGCGCAGCGGCACGCTGACCTACGAAGCGGTCGATTCGCTCACGCGCGCCGGCATGGGGCAGAGCACCATCGTCGGCATCGGCGGCGATCCGGTGCGCGGCCTCAACTTCCTGGACGTCATCAGGATGTTCAACGATGATCCGGACACCGACTCGATCGTCATGATCGGCGAAATCGGCGGCAGCGACGAAGAAACTGCCGCGGAGTGGATTCGCGACAACGTCAAGAAGCCGATGGCCGGGTTTATCGCCGGCCTCAGCGCGCCGGAAGGCAAGCGCATGGGCCATGCCGGCGCCA
>CAXNFZ010000011.1:0-25086 GCA_964201495.1 Chloroflexota bacterium
TTTGAGCGACGAGGTCACACCCGGTCCCATCCCGAACCCGGCAGTTAAGCTCGTCAGCGCTGATGGTAGTGCGTGGGTGACTGCGTGCAAGAGTAGGTCATTGCCAGAGAATTCTTCTTTTGCTTTTTCCCCTCACAGCGGCACCTCCCTCTTCCCCATGACCACTGGCCCAATCGGAACCTATTCCGAAACGGCGTTGCACGCGGCGCTGAAACGTCATTACGCTGGATCAGATGGCGAAACTGAGGTTCGCGTCGGTGCCTATTGGATCGATGTGCGTCGCAGCACGACGCTAATTGAAATTCAAACGGCGAATTTTTCGTCAATACGCAGCAAGCTCGCCCGACTGCTCGCCGATCATGAGGTGCTGCTGGTTCACCCGGTTGCTCAAGAGCGGCAATTGCTTTGGCTGGATGCCGATGGTCAGGTCGAACGGCAGCGCAAATCGCCGGCTCGCGGACGTGTCGAGGAAATCTTCACACATCTTGTGGCATTTCCTGAACTGATTGGTCACCCACGACTGACGCTGGAAGTGGTGCTGACGCGGGAAGAAGTGCTTCGCGCTCCTGCACCTCGCCGGAAGCGATTTGATCGCGGCTGGACCCCCGTCGACCGCCGTCTGCTCGGCATTTGTGCAGTGCATACTTTCGCCTCCCCTGACGAACTGGCAGCACTACTTCCCACTGCACTCCCCACAGTATTTACAGTCCAGGATCTCGTTGCGGCGGCACAACTGCCGACTCGCCTGGCGCAGCGGATGATCTATTGCCTGCGCAAAATGACTGCTATTGAAATGGTTGGCAAAAAAGGCCGCGCGATAACCTATACCCGTCGGTCGATAAGTTTCTCCATCACCCAGCCGTCTTCACCATCGGCATAGTAGCGGCTGCGCACACTCACACGTCCGTAGCCCGCGCGCTCGTAAAGCTGGATCGCTCGTTGGTTCTTCACCCGCACGGTCAGGCGCACGCGCGCTGTCGCCAGGCTGTTTTCTGCGGCCCATAGCAGTGCCGTGCCGATTCCTCGCCCCACAAATTCTGGCAGCACGCCGAGTGTAATGATCCAGCCGGCGGCATCATACGGGTTGATTTCTGCTGACACATAGCCGATTAATCGAGACTCCGCCTGTGCCTTCAGATTTCGACCGCGTGAATTCATAAAAAGGCTGAGCAATGTCAGCCAATCGTAGGCGTCTGACCCGAAGCAGACATGCTGCAGGCGGCGAACCGCCAGGAGGTCGCGCGGCCTCGCCGGCTGGATGACGTTCTGGAGAGCATCGGGTGGGAGCACAGGGTCATTCTAAAAGCCAAAATCTGACATATAACTGACTTCCTATGACTATCGTCCCAACTCTGCGCCGGCGCGTGTTCAATCTCGCATGGCCGGTGATCGCAGAAAATTTTCTCGAAACACTTCTTGGTCTTGTTGATACATATTTGGTATCTCACCTCGTAATCGGCACACTCGCGGTAGCTGGCATCGGTGGCGCGCTCCAGGTGCTGTATTTCATGATTTCGATTCTGAGTGCGCTGTCCATCGGCAGTGCGGTGCTTGTGGCGCAGGCGATCGGTGCTCGTGATACTGCCTCTGCAAGCAACCTGGCGCGGCAATCGCTGCTCTGGAGCGTCGTCATCTCTGTTCCATTGGCGATCGTCGGCTGGGCGACTGCCGTGCCGATGATCGGTTTGTTCGGCATGGAACCTGCTGCGGCTGCCATTGGCGTCGAATATCTGCAGGTGACCATGGGCACGATCGTCGTGCTGGTGGGGCTGTATATCGGCAGCGGCGTGCTGCGCGGCGCAGGCGATTCACGCACGCCGCTCGTGGTGACGACGATTGCGAACCTGATCAATGTGGTGCTGGCCTACGTGCTCATCAATGGCGCATTCGGGATACCGGCGCTCGGGCCGGTGGGCAGTGCGTGGGCGACGTTCATCGCGCGCGCCATCGCTCTGGTGATGCTGATTGCCGTGCTGTGGCGCGGCCGCAACGGCATCACGATTCGTGGCTCGGCGTCGTGGCGTCCGAATTTCGGCGTTGCCAGGCGTGTGATGTCGATCGGCGTTCCGGCTGCACTCGAACAGGTGATTACGTCGGGCGCTTTCTTCGTGTTCACCGCTGTGGTCGGCCGACTGGGAACGGAGGCGCTGGCGGCGCACCGCATCGCCATCAACGCTTTGTCGCTGGCGTTCCTGCCCGGCTTCGGCTTCGGCATCGCGGCGACGGCGCTCGTCGGCCAGAGCATGGGCGCGCGGCGCATGGACGAAGGCGGCCAGGTGGCGCGCATCGCAGCGGGGTGGGCGGTGATCTGGATGGCGCTGATCGGCGGCATCTTCTTCTTTGCAGCCGAGCCGATGATGAAGTTGTTCACCGATGATCCGCGCGTGGCATCGGCGGGTGCGAGCGGCCTACGCGTAATGGCACTCGGCACACCTTTCTGGGCGATCGGCTTTACCTATGCCGGTGCGCTGCGCGGCACAGGGGATACGCGCTGGCCGATGTGGATCAACTCGGTCAACATCTGGTCGTCGGTGCTGCTTGCCGCGTTCGTCGGCATTGCTCTGCAGGGCAATTTGTCGTGGGTATGGGCGGCGTTCATCGCCACCAGCCCGATCGCGCCAGTGCTTGTGGTGCTGCGCTTCCGGCGTGTGGCGCTTCGGCTGGTGGCCGACCATGCGCGTTCGCTGGCGGCGTAGCTCGAAAAATCGAACTGCTCTGGCTCAACAGCAAGCAATTCAGGAAGAGAGCGCTTCGTGACTTCATGATGAGAAACAGATCGGCCTGAGTAATTAACCTGACTTGCCACCTTAGGCAGAATTTCGGCCTGGTCGCGACGGCGTCGCGTCCCCGATGAATTTGCCCATGCCACGCCCGGCCCGATGGTCCGGGCTGGGAAAGCGGCGCGCAGCCGGCGATTTTTCGTCCAGCATGAGCGCCGGAGGCGCGGTCCGCCGCGGGGAATCGGCCCACAGCCTCGGGCGACGCCAGCGCGAGCCGCGGCGTCCGTCGAAAATGGCCAAAGTCCAGCTACGGTGGCAAGTCAGGTTAGATAGTGATAGTGGATAGCGAAGCTATCCACTATCCACTATCACTATCTACTTCCGATAATTCACTCCCAGCTGCGCGAGACGCTGCAGGTGCGTAGCGAGGCGTGAGGAGAATTGCGTGAAGTCGCGCGTGGAAGCCGGTGACCAGACCACTTCGGCGAGTGCGCAGGCGCGCGGAAAGGCCATGTAATCGAGATGCTCGGGCGTGGGGATGTACTCCGTCCACAGCTGACACTGTGCACCGAGCACATGCTGCGCCTGATCTGCCGAGAGCGCGGCTGGAATCGGCTCGTAGGCGTAGACTTTTTCGAGCGGCAGAAACCCGCCGATGGCGAGCGGCTCCTTCGAGCGATCCTCCGACTGATAGTAGTCGAAGTAAGTCCAGTGATACGGCGCCATGACTACGTCGTGGCTGCTCTGCGCTGCGGCGATGCCGCCGTCTTCGCCGCGCCAGGACATGACGACGGCGTTGGGGGCGAGGCCGCCTTCGAGAATTTCGTCCCAGCCGATCAGCACACGGCCGTGTTCGTTCAGGAACGCGTCCATGCGGCGGATGAACCAGCTTTGCAGCTCGTGCTCGTCGTGGACGCCCAGCTCACGCATGCGCGCCTGGACCCGTTCGCTGGCCTTCCATTCGTCCTTGGGGCATTCGTCGCCGCCGACGTGGATGAAGCGATTGGGGAAGATTTCGAGAATTTCGGCCAGCACGTCCTGATAGAAAAGAATCGTGCTTTCCTCGACATTGACGACGTGCTTGTGAATGCCCCACTGGCAGGAGACGGGGATGGGGTGATCGAGGTTGCCGAGTTCGGGATAGGCGGCGATGGCGGCGCCGGCGTGGCCGGGCATTTCGATTTCGGGCAGCACGGTGATGTGATGCTGCGCGGCATATTCGACGACCGCGCGCGCCTCGTCCTGCGTATAAAAGCCGCCATGCGGCACGCCGTTCAGGACGACATCTTTTTCCTTGTACTCGTGCTGATGGCCGACGATCGTTCCCGGGCGGAATGCACCGACTTCGGTGAGCCGCGGGTATTTGCGAATCTCGATGCGCCAGCCCTGGTCCTCGGTGAGGTGCCAGTGCAGCACGTTCATCTTGTGGAGCGCGAGCAGATCGATGTACTTGCGAATCGTGTCGAGCGGCATGAAATGGCGCGCGACGTCGAGGTGCATGCCGCGCCAGCCGAAGCGCGGCTGATCGACGATGGATTGACAAGGCGCGCTCCATTCGACGCCTTCGACGATGCTCTTCGAAAAGATCTGCGTGGGAAGCAGCTGGCGCAGGCTTTGTGCGGCGTACATCAGGCCGGCTTCGTCCGGCGCGCGCAGCACGACCGAAGACGAGCCGACGTCGAGTGCGTAGCCTTCGGCGCCGACGCTGCCGGTTCCGGTGGAGACGGCTTCGATGCGCAGTTCGATGGCGGGTGCGCCGGCGGGTGCGGCATCGACGACGGGCAACGCGAAGCCCGTGGCCGGGCGCAGCCAGGCAGCGAGCTGTTCGGCCTTGCGGCGTGCGGGCGACGCAGCGACGATGACGACGTTCGAGGAGAGAACGAAGCGGCCGTCGAGCGGTCGCGTGTGAGCAGGAACAGGAATGATCGACATGGCAGGGTAGTTATAGGTGTAGGCAGACAGGGAGGCAAGTAGGGCTCACAAGGGGACAGTACGTATCGGGGCTTACGCATCATTATTTTTAATCTTTGACTACCTTGTGGTGCCGAGGAGCCAGGAGCTTACCCGCCTCCGGCGCTGAGCTCCTGGCTGGGGAAGCGATGCCCCTTCGGGACCTGGAGACTGGTTTGCTGCGGCGGACCGCGCCTCCGGCGCTCATGTTCCGCCGAAAAAGCGCCGAAGGCGCGACGCAGACCGAGCCCAGACCATCGGTCTGGGCGGATGCGCGCGTACGCATGTTGATTCATGCACGGCGTGCAATGGGTGCATTCGCCAAAAGGGGCGAATTTCGACAGCAGATTTGTCTCACGCGAAGGCGCGAAGGCGCGAAGAACACGAAGGAAAGAGCTTGTGATGGCTTTTCCGTGCCTTCGCTTGAGGAAGTTTCTTCGGCGACGGAATTCAGATCTCTTCGCGTTCTTCGCGTTCTTCGCGTGAGAAATGCATTCGCCCCTTTTGGCGAATGCACCCGGTGCAATTCGTCCCAAACGCCGGATGCATCCTGTTTTTTCAGGGGGAGTGCTCAAAATCTAATTGATGAAACCCGCAAAACACGCTATCGCCCGCCCCCGAAGGGGGCGGGCGATGGCGTGTTTTGCGGATACCAATTGGGCTTTGCGCACTCCCTTTTCAGGGTGCATTGATGACGACGCCCTATAATTTCGCCTCTCGTAACGACTTGGACGATGTGCGAGACGCCGTGAATGGTGACACTCTGCTGACGAGCGGGGGCGCAGGCGTGAGTCGTTACCGCATCTCTACATGAAGGCACCTGGCAAGAAAACCGCGAAGAAGACGACGACGCGCAAGAAGCCGGCGGCTTCGGTGCGCAAGCGTGCGAGCCGCCGTGTGGTGCTGCAGCCGATCAGCCTCGACACCTGGGTTGATGTATTTGCGGCCTTGCTGCTGCTGGTTTCGGCCGTCACTTTCCTGACGGCGATTTCCTCCGAGCGGAGCACGCCTTTTCAGTTCTGGTTCAATGCTGTGGCGGGCATTTTCGGCTGGGCGTTGTATGTGGCGCCGCTGGTGACCGGGGCACTGGCAGTGTTTCTGCTCGTGAGGCGGTTCGGTGATCAGCTGCCGCTCCCGTCATCGCATCGCGTCATCGGGGCGCTGTTGTGCTTCGTGGTGGCGTTGCCGAGTTTGCATATGTTCGGCGGGTGGATCACGCCGCAGCGCGGTGCGGAACTGGCGCTGCGCGGTGCTGGCGGCGGAGCGGCCGGCTGGGCGCTGCTGCAGGCGTTGCAGAGCATCCTCGGCAACGTCGGCGCTGCCTTCGCATTGTTGTTGTCGTGGCTGGCAGCGCTGATGCTGTTTTCCGAAATGACCGTGGCGTCCTTCGTGGAGCAGGTGCGCAGGATGGCCGCGCAGAGCGTCCGACCTCTCCCTACGCGCGGGCCAGGCGCGCAGCTTCCGCGCAGCACGCGCGAGAAGCAGGCGGATCCTCTGCCGCGCGTGTTGCAGGGGCAGGGGAGCGAATCTCTCCCGGTGCGCGGGCCGGAGGCGCAGGCGACGATTTTGAAAATCAACACCCCGGCATCGCGGCAGGGTGAACTGAACCGGGTGCCGCCGCCGCGCGTGATCGGCACGGAGAGCCGGCCTTCAGAGACGGAGGAGGCGGACGACGAAAGTCAGACTGCTGCGGGGGCGACCGAGCACGCGTCGCAGGGGCAGAGCAGCGGAAAGCAGCCGACGGCGCCGGCGGTGGTGCAGCGCGAATGGACGCTGCCGACGCTCGAAGACATGCTGGAGCCGGGCAGTGATTCGACTTTGCAGGAGTCGGACATTCGCGAACGCGCGGCGCTGATCGAGGAAACGCTGCTGTCGTTCGGAGTGCCGGGGCGTGTGACCGAAGTGAATCGTGGGCCGACGATCACGCAGTTCGGCGTTGAACCGGGCTTCGTCGAAATGAAGGGCGGCAAGACGATGAAGGTGAAGGTCGGCCGCATCGCGGCGCTGGCGGACGACCTGGCGCTGGCGCTGGCGGCGCCGCGCATTCGCATCGAGGCGCCGGTGCCTGGGCGCGCGATCGTCGGCATCGAAGTGCCGAACGGCGAGACGGCGCTGGTGTCGCTGCGCGACGTGATCGAATCCGAGCTGTTCGAAAAACTGGAGCGCAAGTCCAGGCTGGCGCTGGCGTTCGGGCAGGACGTGAGTGGTCATCCGGTTGTGGCAGACCTGGCCGAGATGCCGCATTTGTTGATCGCCGGCACGACGGGTTCCGGCAAATCGGTGTGCGTCAACGGCATCATCATCGGGCTGCTGTGCAATAACACGCCCGACGACGTGCGTTTCCTGATGATCGACCCGAAGCGTGTGGAGCTGACCGGATACAACGGCGTGCCGCATTTGATTTCGCCGGTCATCGTCGATGTGGACAAGGCGCCGTCGGTGTTGAAGTGGACGATGCGCGAGATGGACACGCGCTACAAGACGTTCGCGAAGCTGGGTGTGCGCAACATCGTCGAATACAACGCGCGGGTTGCTGCGGAGGAAACGGGCAGCCCGGAGGCGAGGAAGCTGCCGTACATCGTGCTGGTGGTGGACGAGCTGGCGGACCTGATGATGATGTCGCCGGAGGACACCGAGCGTGCGATCGTGCGGCTGGCGCAGATGGCGCGTGCGACGGGAATTCACCTGATTCTGGCGACGCAGCGGCCGAGCGTAGACGTGGTGACCGGATTGATCAAGGCGAACTTTCCGGCGCGCATCGCGTTCACGGTGGCGACGGCGGTGGATTCGCGCGTGATCCTCGACAGCTCGGGTGCGGAGAAGCTGCTGGGCCGCGGGGACATGCTGGCGATGATGCCGGGCAGTTCGGCGGCGATGCGCGCGCAGGGATGCTATCTGAGCCCGAAGGAAATTGAGCGCGTGGTGCGGCACTGGCGCGCGCAGGCGGCTGTGCCGGGCATCGCGACTCCGGCCGTGCCGGCAGTGCTGGTCGACGCGCCTGGAGAGTCGGGTGCGTCGGCAGCGAACGACGTCGCCGCGGCGAATTCGGTGGAGCCGGCAGCCCCTGTTGCGGAGGACGAACCGACGACGGGCGATCCATACGGGACGCCGCCGACCTGGGAAGAGGCGCGCACGATGGCCGAAACGGCGAGCGACAAGGACGACAAATTATTTAACGACGCGGTCAACGCCGTGCGATTCCAGGGCAAGGCATCGATCTCACTGCTGCAGCGACGGCTGCGCATCGGCTACACGCGTGCGGCGCGGTTGATCGAGGAAATGGAAGAGCGCGGCATCGTCGGGCCGACCGTGCCCGGGCAGCAGCACCGGGATGTGCTGTGAGGGACGATAGACAATAGACAACATGATCGACCTCGAACTACATTGCCACACCCGTTACAGCCCGGACAGCCTGGTGCGGCTGCCTGACCTGATTGCGCGCGCCAGAGAGGTTGGGCTGCAGAAGCTTGCGATCACGGACCACAGCGAAATTGAGGGAGCGCTGCTGGCGCATGAGATGGCGCCGGACCTGATCATCGTCGGCGAAGAGGCGATGACAGACCAGGGCGAGATTTTGTGCTACTACCTGACGGAGCTGATCCCGTATGGAACGCCGCTGCAGGAAGCGATCGACATGGTGCATGCGCAGGGCGGCATATGTGGGCCGTCGCATCCGCTCGATCCGCGGCGACATGGCGTGGGCGTGGACAACTTGCTGAACTACGCGTCGCAGTTTGATTTCGTCGAAGTGTTCAACGCGCGCACGCGCGACCGGACGAAAAATGATATGACGCAACAGATCACAGAAAACTTGAAGCGGCCGATGATTTGTTGCAGCGACGCGCACACGCTGCAGGAAGTGGGGATCAGCCGCACCCGTTTCGCTGAGGACGCCACGTGCGCGGCAGAATTTTTGCGCGAGCTGAAGCGTGCACAAATCGTGCCGCACTACAGCTCGCCGATGACCAGCGCCGGGTCGCTATTGGCGACGATCGCGCACAAGGTCGGCCTGGACAAACGCAGGTAGGGGCGACGCTTGCGTCGCCCGTTGGCTTAGGCTGCCATGGTCACGTCGTACACCTTCAGCACATTCCCTGAGTGCGGCCATGTGCGCGTGCGTAGAAGTTTCAGCGAGGCGGGTGGGCGGCCGACGAACAGCGGCGAGCCGGCGCCGCCGATGAGTGGAAACGTGGTGATGTGCAGTTCATCGACGATGCCGTGCAGGAGCAGGTCGTTCCACAGCAGGCGACTGAGCAGCACGAGGATGTCGCCGCCGTCCGTGCGCTTGAGCGTGGTGAGAGATGCGCAGGCGTCGGCGCGTGGGATGACGCGCGTATTCGACCATGGGGCGAGCTCGGCGTCGGTGAGGTGATCAGAGACGACGAGTTTGTCGATCGCGGCCATGCGTGCGGCGATATCGCGGCGGATGTCTGTAGCGCTCGGATCGTGCGGCACACCGGTCCAGTAATTTTTATTGCCGAGGAAGGCCGTGCGGCTGAGCAGCAGAAACTCGGCGGCGTGCAGCAGTTCGGCGTTGAAGAAATCGAAGGCGTCGTCGCCGGCGTATGCAGGATGCTGGTGTTCGAAGAACGAGGCAATGTCGTGCGACCGGTCTTCGTAAAAGCCGTCGACAGTGACGAAATTGCTGACAATGAGTTTGCGCATGGCGTAGGTGTATCTGCAGTTCGGGGCAGATTTCGACAGGAGATTTTCCTCACGCGAAGCCGCAAAGAACGCGAAGGAAAAGAATTATTTTTTGGGGCTTTTTCGCACCTTCGCTTGAGGACGTTTCTTTGGCAACGGAATTCAGACCTCTTCGCGTTTTTTGCGTTTTTTTGCGGCTTCACGTGAGACATTTGCTCTCAACGGCGGATGCACCACATGACGTGTTTCGAAGACTTCTGCAATTTACCGCTTCGATTTGCGTGACGGCTTCGCAGGCGCGGTGCGCAGCTGAGTATCGCGTTCGAGGGCGGGGCGCAGGAAGCGGCCGGTATGCGAACCAGAATGCGCGGCGACTTCTTCGGGCGTGCCCTGCACGACGACGTAGCCGCCCTTCATGCCGCCCTCGGGGCCGAGGTCGATGAGCCAGTCGGCGACCTTAATAATGTCGAGGTGATGCTCGATGACGACAACGGTGTTGCCGTCGTCGACGAGGCGATTGATCACCTGAATAAGTTTGTGCACATCGGCGGCGTGCAGGCCGACGGATGGCTCATCGAGCACGTAGATCGTGCGGCCGGTGGCGCGCTTGCTGAGTTCGCGGCTGAGCTTGACGCGCTGCGCTTCGCCTCCGGAGAGCGTGGTGGCGGGCTGACCGAGTTTGACATAGCCGAGGCCGACGTCGATCAGAGTATCGAGCTTGCGGGCGATCGACGGGATGTCCTTAAAGAATTCGAGGCCCTCGGTGATCGTCATGTCGAGCACCTCGGCGATGTTCTTTCCCTTGTAGCGCACCTGCAGCGTTTCGCGGTTGAAGCGCGTGCCGTGGCAGGAATCGCACGTGACGTAGATGTCCGGCATGAACTGCATCTGGATCTGGAGCACGCCCTGCCCTTCGCACGCTTCGCAGCGACCGCCCTTGACGTTGAACGAGAAGCGGCCGCTCTTGTAGCCGCGCGTCTTGCTGTCGGTCAGCTCGGCGAACAGATCGCGCAGCGGAGTCCACAGGCCGGTGTAGGTGGCTGGGTTGGAGCGCGGCGTGCGGCCGATCGGCTGCTGGTCGATGTTGATGACCTTGTCGAGAGCATCGATGCCGGTGATTTCGTCGAGGGCGCCCCAGCGTTCGAGGGCGCCGTTGAGCTGATTGGCGAGCGCCTTGTAGAGGCATTCGACGATGAGTGAGCTTTTGCCGCTGCCGCTCACGCCTGTGACGACGACGAGTTTGCCGAGCGGAATTTCGACGTCGACGCCCTTGAGATTATTCTCGCGCGCGTTGCGGATGGTGATCGATTTGCCGTTGCCGGGGCGGCGTTTTTCCGGGATCGGGATGTATTTGCGTCCGCTGAGATATGCACCGGTGAGCGAGACCTTGTGCTTCATGATCTCGTTCGGTGTGCCGACGGCGATGACGCTGCCGCCGTGTTCACCTGCGCCGAGGCCCATATCGATGATGTAGTCGGCGGCCTTCATCGTGTCGTCGTCGTGTTCGACGACGAGCACGGTATTGCCGAGGTCGCGCATGCGCGTGAGCGTGTGGATGAGCCGCTCCTGGTCGCGCTGATGCAGGCCGATGCTGGGTTCGTCGAGCACATAGAGCACGCCCATGAGCTGTGAGCCGACCTGAGTCGCGAGGCGAATGCGCTGGCTTTCGCCGCCGGAGAGCGTGGTGGCGCTGCGCGAGAGCGTGAGGTAATCGAGGCCGACGTCGACGAGGAAGCCGAGGCGGGCGCGAATTTCCTTGACGATTTGCGCGGCGATTTTGCGATCGCGATCACTGAGCTGGATGGCGGCTGCATGGCGTGCGGCTTCGTCGCTGTGAATTCCGAGCGAATCGATCCAGGCGAGAGCGTCGCCGATGCTCATGTCACCGACGTCGGCGATGCTGGTGCTGGCGATGCGCACGGCGAGCATTTCGGGTTTGAGTCGTTTGCCGCCGCACGTTTCGCAGGTGTGAAACGTCATCAACTCCTCGATGGCGTGCTTGACGTATTCGCTCGAGCTTTCGCGATAGCGACGCATGAGGTTGGCGATGACGCCTTCAAATTGCACTTCATAGCGGCGGCGCTCGCCCTGTCGATTGACATAGGTGACTGGATAGCGATCGCCCCTGGCGCCGTGCAGGATGGTGTCGCGCTGCGCGCTGGTGAGTTTGCGCCACGGCAGATTCAGCGGAATCTTGTGCGCGGCGCAGACAGCCTGCAGCACCTGGCGGCCCCAGCTTTCGTCGTCGTCGCTGTTCCAGCCGCCGGCGTTGATTGCGCCGTCATCGAGCGTCAGATCGGGATTCGGAATCATGCGCGCCGGATCGATTTCACGGCGGGAGCCGAGGCCCTGGCATTCCGGGCAGGCGCCCTGCGGGGCGTTGAACGAAAACAGCTTGGGCTCGAGGTCGGGGTAGCTGGTGCCGGTGGCCGGATCGACCTTCTTCTCGGAGAAGAGCACGTCGCGGAATGCTGGGGCGGCAGGTGCGTCCCCATCTCCGGAGGGAGTGGCGGTCGGCAGTTCCTGCACCATGGCGATCATGAAACCGTCGCCGAGTTTGAGCGCGGTTTCGACCGAATCGGTGAGGCGGGTGGTGAACTGTGATTGCTCGTCCTCGGCGGCGTCTGAAGTGGGGACGACGAGGCGATCGACGACGGCCTCGATGTCGTGCAGCTTGTAGCGATCGAGGTCGATCGAATCATCGTCCTGCGAGACGTCGACGATTTTGCCGTCGACGCGCGCGCGCACGAAGCCTTGTTTGCGCACATCTTCGAGCACGCTGATGTGATTGCCCTTCTTGTTGCGGATGAGGGGGGCGAGCACCTGCAGGCGTGTGCCGGCGGGCAGAGAAGCGACCTGGTCGACGATCATCTCGGCGTTCTGCGACTGGAGGGGCAGGCCGGTGACGGGGGAGTATTGCACGCCGATGCGCGCAAACATGAGGCGCAGGTAGTCGTAGATTTCGGTGACTGTACCGACCGTTGAGCGCGGGTTGTGGCTGGAGCCCTTCTGGTCGATTGAGACGGCGGGGGAGAGCCCTTCGATCTGATCGACGTCGGGCTTTTCCATCTGGCCGAGGAACTGGCGGGCGTAGGCGGACAGGCTTTCGACGTAGCGGCGCTGGCCTTCGGCAAAAATCGTGTCGAAGGCGAGCGAGCTCTTGCCGCTGCCGCTGAGGCCGGTGATGACGACGAGCTTATCGCGCGGGATTTCAACGCTGATGTTTTTGAGGTTGTGCACGCGCGCGCCGCGGACGACGATATTTTCCTGGGGCATAGCGGCGTCAATATAGCACGCGTGTTCTGTGGGGGAGGGGACGGACGACCGCAGACCGCCGACGACGGACGACGGACGACGGACGACCGCCGACGACGGACGACCGCTGACCGTCGTCGACCGTCGAAAATATGCCCCAAACGGCGCACGCGCACGTGGAGAATCAGGCAGAGGCGTCGGGGAAGAAGTCGCGTTTGATGATGGACGAGAGCCAGTCCACGATGACGCCGTAGCCCTTTTCGCCGGTTTCGGGCGCAGCGAGGAGGGGGTCGCCGATGTGGCCATAGGGGGTGAGCGCCTTGTAAGAGCGCACGCCGTAGTAGACGCCGCCGCCGGTCTTCATCGATTCGGGGCTCTGAATTTTGCGCAGGTCCTCGGGGGCGAGGTGGAAGGCCGTGCCGCGTTCGGGGTGCGTGAGTTCGGGGTGAGTGACGAGCAGGCGGGACGTTTCGCCTTCGCCGCCGTGGCTTTCGCCCTTCTTCGAGCGCTGGATGGTGTGATAGACCTTGCTGAGGGCGACCATCCAGTTGAGGACGACTGCGGTGGCGTCGGGCGTAGCGTCGACGATATTCTGAGCGGCGACCATCATGCTGGGCAGGTTGCCGTCGTGGCCGTGCACGAGCACGAAGTTACGGAAGCCGCCTTTATAGAGCGACATGCAGACTTCCTGCGTGAGCGTGAGCAGTGTGGAGGCAGTGATCGAGATCGTGCCGGGGAAGCCCATATGAAAGGACGACGTGCCGAAGGGCATCGTCGGGCCGATGACGACCGGGCAATTCTGCGTTGCGAGGCGAATTGCGGTGCGGCGCGCGATTTCACGCGCCTCGTAGATGTCGGTGCCGAGCGGGAGATGTGCGCCGTGATCCTCGATGGCGCCGAAGGGAATCAGAATCGTCTGCGTCCGCTTCAGCGCTTCCTGGATTTCAGGGCCGCTCATTTCCGGCAGCGTGGCCGGACCTTTCTGCACATAGAGAACCTGGTCGAGCATTTCTTGTTCGGTCATAGGAAAGAAGAGCATCGCGAAGCGTGCTGTTCCTGCTCCGTGCAGGAGAAAGAGCAGCGCATTTCACGATGGAAAATGGGCAAGCCTGAGTCGTTCGTGAATTCGTGGAATTGACAATTATCTTTTCACATTGTCTAACGTATTGACAAACTGTCAAGACGCCGTTAGCATAACGCCCATTCGCTTCAGGGGTCGCGAGCGGCCCGGATGTTGGTGAGGTTGCGATGCGTAAAACCCAGATGCAGACGGCCTCTCGAAAAAACAGTCACCGCGCGGACGCCACGCCGCAGCGCGGGAAGCGAGCCACGGAAAGTGCGCGAGCGCTGAAAATGGCCGGACAGCTTGCGTCTGCGCTGCATGAATTGCTTGGGCCGATGTGCGAGGTGGTGGTGCATGATTTCACTGATCTCGAGCATTCGATCGTGCATATTGCCGGTGATGTGACGAAGCGGGCGATCGGCGGAGCGGCGACGGACCTGATTCTTGAGTGCGTGCAGACAGGTGCGACGCAGAAGGATCTGCACGGCTATGGCACGAGCCTGCCGGGCGGCCGCATCATGAAGAGCAGCACGATTTTTCTGCGCGACGAGCGCGAGCGTGCGCTGGGTGCACTGTGCGTCAACCTCGACGTGACCGACTTCGTAGCTTTCCGCAATCGACTGAACTCATTTGCGCACACGCAGGACAGCGAGCGCATGACAGAGACGCTTTCGGACAACTTGTTCGAGACGGTGCAGTCGGCGGTAGCGGAGACGCTGTATGAATCCGGGCGCAGCCTGCATGCGATGAATCGCGAAGAGACGATCGAGCTGGTCGCGACGCTGGAGCAGAAGGGGTTGTTCCAGGTGAAGCGCGCAGTGCCGATGGTAGCGGACATGCTCGGGCTGAGCCGGGCGACGGTCTACAACTATCTGAGGCGTGGGCGTGAGCGGGGATAAAAGAAGGGAATAGGGGACAGGGAATAGGAAAGGGAATAGGAAAGGGGATAGGGAACGGAGAAACGATGAGCGACAAGCAAGTGATTTTGACGGATGCGGCGCCGGTGCCGAGCAGCGGGTACAGCCAGGCGCTGCGCATCGGCGACCTGGTGGTGACGTCGGGCTATCTCGGCACGCATCCGGACGGCAGCGGCGTGGTGAAAGGCGGCTTCGAGGCGGAAGTGCGGCGGTCGCTGGACAACATCGTGGCGGTGCTGGCAGAGGCCGGCTGCACGACGAGCGACGTCATTCGCGTGAACGTGTCGCTGACGGAAGTGAGTCGCTTCGCGGAGATGGACGCCATTTTTCGTGAATATTTCACGGCGCCGTATCCGACGCGCAACACGATCGGCGTGAAGGAACTGTGGGGCGGCGCGCAGGTCGGATTCGACGTGTGGGCGATGAAGAAATAGAGTCATGACGACGATTCTCGACACACTGACCGACGACGAGCCGCTGACGCTGGCGCAGCAGCTGATTCGCATTCCTTCGTATTTGTGGAAGGAATCGAACGTGGCGCATTTCATTGCGGACTGGTTTCGCGCGCGCGGGTTTGATTTGGTCGAAGTGCAGGAGGTGCCGCTGCGCGACGGCAGCGTGACGCATCAGACGATTGCGACGCTGAAGGGCGACGGCAGCGGGCCGAGCCTGATGTTGTGCGGGCACATCGACACGAGCGACTGGCAGGGCAAGCCCTTTCGACAGGAGGAGTGGACGCACGACCCATTTGGTGGCGACATCGAGGGTGGCTATTTGTGGGGGCTGGGCGCGATCAACATGAAGGCCGGCGTGGCGGCGATCATGACGGCGGCGGACGTGGTGCGGCGCAGCGGCGTGCGGCGGCGCGGTGATTTGATCGTGGCGTGCGTGGTGGCCGAGACCGGCGGCGGCGTTGGTGCGGTGCACCTGATCGAGAGCGGGCTGCGGCCGGACTACTGCATCGTGACTGAGGCGGGCAACCTGGATGTCGGCGTGATTTCGGCCGGCTACGTGCAGGGCAAAGTGTGCGTGCGCGGCGAATTCAAACATCGCGTGCCGTACGTGAATCCGATCGAAAAAATAACGAAGGTGATCGCCGCGTTCGGCCCGTCGTATCAGCCGATCGCACACGGCGGCTGGCTGCGCTTCACGCCGCATGAGCTGTTGCCGGGCTTCCCGCGCATGGCCGTGCGCAACATCGAACATTTTCAGGACACGACCACATTGAGCTTCGACCTGCGCATCATTCCGGGGATGACGGAGGA
This sequence comes from Chloroflexota bacterium, assembly GCA_964201495.1. GTDB lineage: Bacteria > Chloroflexota > Anaerolineae > J036 > Brachytrichaceae > CANJQH01. The sequence continues at coordinate 15,815 of CAXNFZ010000011.1, forward strand.
GAGCGTGCGCGAAGATCTGCAGCACCTGCTCGAGGGAATCGCAGCGAGCGATCCGGATTTTCATTTCGAGCTGGTGGTGCCGATGAGTGTGCAGCAGCCGAACATGCCGGCGCGCGAGGCGACGCCGATGGATTCGCCGCTGACGCAGGCGGTGACTGCGGCGCACACGCAGGTGACGGGCGCGGCGCCGGTGGTGGGCGCCGGGCATCGCATCGGCGCGACGGCGGACACGTGTCATTTCAAAGGCGTGGGAATAACGTGCATCGAGTACGGGCCGGGGTTCATCCCGATCTGGCCGATGGTGGACGAGCGCATCGAGATGGCGCAAGTGGTGACAGCGACGAAGACATTGACGCTGGTTGCTGAATCTATTTTGAGATAGACGACGATGGAAAAAATACTCGACATCTACACGCGCATGCTGCGCATCCGCCGCTTCGAGGAGCAGGTGGGTGTGTTGTTTTCGCAGGGACAGCTGCCCGGCTTCGTGCATCTGTACATCGGAGAAGAGGCGGTGGGCGCAGGTGTGTGCGCGGCGGTGCGCGACGATGACTACATCGTGAGCACGCATCGCGGGCATGGCCATGTGATCGCCAAGGGCGGCGACTTCAACCGCATGATGGCCGAGCTGTTCGGCAAGAGCACCGGCTACTGCAAGGGCAAAGGCGGCAGCATGCACATCGCCGACTTCGGCATCGGCATGCTGGGAGCGTGCGGCATCGTCGGCGGCGGCATCCCGATGGCGGTGGGCGCCGGCCTGAGCGCGAAGCTGCGCGGCACCGACCAGGTGTCGGTCTCGTTCTTCGGCGACGGCGCGAGCAACGAAGGGAGCTTCCACGAGTCGATCAACCTGGCGGCGGTGCAGAAGCTGCCGGTATTGTTCGTGTGCGAAAACAATCAGTACGGCGAATTCACGCCGATGGAAAAAGTGACTGGCGTGCGCGACATTGCGCTGCGCGCGCAGGGCTACGGCATTCCGGGTGTGATCGTCGACGGCACGGACGCGAGCGCGGTCTACGAGGTGGCGACAGCGGCGGTAGCGCGCGCGCGCGCCGGCGAAGGGCCGACGCTGATCGAGGCGAAGACGCACCGCAAGGGCGGCCACGCCGAGGGCGAGAAGGCATTCCTGGCTGGCGGCGTGTATCGCACTGCGGAAGAGCTGGCGCAGGCGCAGGCGAAGGATCCGGTGGTGCTGCTGCACAAGCGCATCGTCGAGGCCGGCGTCGCGACGTCGAACGATCTTGAAGAACTCGATCAGACGATCACGCAGGCGGTAGTCGAGTCGGTCGCTTTTGCGCGGCGCAGCCCGGACCCGAAGCCGGAGTCGATTTACGAAGACATGTGGGTGTAACGATGGCAAAGAAAACATACGTCGCTGCGATCAAGGACGCGCTGGCCGAGGAGATGCGGCACGATTCGACGGTCTTTCTGATGGGCGAAGACGTGCGGCTGGGCGTGTTCGCCGGCACGCGCGGGCTGCACGCTGAATTTGGAGATCTGCGCGTGATCGACACGCCGATCAGTGAGCTGGGCGTGGCGGGCGCAGGCGTCGGCGCGGCGGTGACCGGGCTGCGGCCGGTGGTCGATTTGATGTTCGGCACTTTTCTGTATCTGGCGCTGGACCAGATCGTGCAGCAGGCGGCGAGCGCGCGCTATATGTTCGGCGGCCAGGCGAAGGTGCCGATCGTCTATATGGTGCAGAACGGCGGCGGCATCAGCGCTGGTGCGCATCACTCGCAGGCGGTGCATCCGATTTTCATGAACGTGCCGTTGTTGAAGGTCGTGATGCCGAGCAACGCTGCGGACGCGAAGGGCCTGCTCAAGGCGGCGATTCGCGACGACAACCCGGTGATCTTTCTGAGCCCGTTGTCGCTGACGGGATCGCGCGCGGACATTCCGGACGGCGATCACATCGTGCCGCTCGGCAAGGGTGAGATCAAGCGCAGCGGGCGTGACGTGACGATCTGCGCGGCGGGATCGATGGTGCCGAAGTCGCTGCAGGCGGCTGAAATTCTGGCGAAGGACGGCATTGAAGTCGAAGTGATCGACCCGCGGACGCTCAAGCCGTGGGATGAGGAAATGGTGCTGGAGAGCGTGGCGCGCACGGGGCGATTCGTCGCGGTAGACGAAAGCAAGCCGATCTGCGGAGCGGCGAGCGAATGGGCGGCCACGGTGGCGGAGAAGGCATTCTCGTTCCTGAAGGCTGCGCCGCAGCGCGTGAGCGGCAAAGACGTGGCGTCGCCGTTCAGCCCGATTCTCGAATCCACGGTGATTCCGTCGGTGGACGAAGTCGTCGCTGCCGTGAAGCGCGTAATGTAGGGGCAGGTAACTATTCAGGCCCGTTTATTGCTCATCGTGAAACACGTTAATTCTGCTTTCAAAGCGAAAAAGCGTTTTTCGCGGGAAATAGCAGCTTGGGCCTGGGTAATTACAAACGCAGGAAAAAGTATGGCAAAAATTCCGGTGTACATGCCCAAGTTCGGCATGACCATGACGACAGGATTGATCACCGAGTGGATGTTCGCCCCGGGCGAAACGGTGAAGCAAGGCGACGCGCTGGCGGTGGTTGAGACGGAGAAAGTGCAGACCGAGCTCGAATCGCCGGCGGCGGGAACGCTGGTGGAAGTGAAGTATCCGGACGGCGAGGAAGCGCCGGTGGGCGAGATCATCGCCTGGATCGACGACGGCGTGTAAGCGCGCCGGTGAATATCTGCGAGGTGGGGGGGGAAAATTACCTAAGTTGCTGGTCAGGTCATCGTCGAGCGGAGATGACTGTGCAGTCGAACGCTTCGAACGACGACGACCTGGCTCATCACACCCAATCAGATCAAGCCTGTGTGGCCTCGATGCTGCTGCGGCTTGTTTGACAGTCCGTGAGGAATCTGTCCTGCTGAGTGCCCGTTCGTAACTACAGGTAACTACTCAGGCCATCCATTTTTCCAACGCGAAACGCGCTATTCCTTCCCCCTTCGGGGGAAGGAATAGCGCGTTTCGCGGGAAATACTGATTTAGGCCTGAGTAGTTACAACTACAGGGATTTCGTCCGTGGGTTTACGGATGTGTTCTTGGGCCTGAGGAGTCGCCGGCCGCCCCGGATTTACCGGAGAACGACGTGACGCGGCGGACGAACAAGGCAAAGGCAGCGGGTCATATTCTTTACGAAAGTCTCGTTTTGCAAATCGCAAGGAGAAAAAGATGACAACCAAGCAAAGCTCGAAGAAGATCGTGACGCGCCGCGCGTTCCTGCAGATTGCTGGCATGGGAGGCGTTGGTGCGGTGCTGGCGGCGTGCGCCCCGGCAGCGGCGCCTACCGCTGCTCCGGTGGCCGAGGCGACGGCGGTGCCGACGCAGGCGCCGATTGCGACGCCAGAAAAGGTCGCCCCGACCGAGGCTCCCCCGCCGACCGAGGCGCCCAAGCCCACCGAAGCGTCTGCGCCTGTTGCGGAGAAAGTGCTGGTGTTCGGCGCTGAGGCGATCGGTGAGACGCTCGAGCCGGGCCTGTGGAACGGCTTCGGCTGCTCGAACGTGCTCGACAATATTTACGAGCGCATGACGCAGCCGGGTGACAAGTTCACCGATCCTGCGAAGCCGGCGCTGGCCGAGTCGTGGGAGATTTCCGAGGATGCCAAGGTCTACACGTTCAAGATTCGCAAGGGCGTGAAGTTCCACGACGGCACGGAAGTGACGGCGACGGCGATCGTGCGCAGCCTGAACCGCATGACCGACGAGATGGACAAGAGCTACGTCAAGGGCATGTACATGAACGCCGAGTACGGCATCTCGAACTGGGAGAAGTTCGAGAAGCTCGACGACGACACGGTCCAGCTGACGCTGAAGTCGCCCGACGCGGCGCAGCTGCATCGGCTGTTCCACCCGGCGGCGGCGATCATGAGCGAGAAGGCGATGGACGAGTTCGGCCCGAACGTCGGACTGAACCCGGTTGGTGCCGGCCCGTTCAAGCTGGACAAGTTCGTGCCTGGTCAGGAAGTTGCTGTGTCGGCATTCGACGACTACTACCAGGGACGCCCGCAGGTCGACAAGATCGTCTTCCGCGGCTATCCGGATGAGGCGGCGATGGTGGCGGCAGTGGAGGCGGGCGAGATCAACTTCGCGGCATATCCGCCGTCGAGCGCGATCGGCCAGTTCCAGAAGAACGAGAATCTGAAGGTCGAAGGCGGCGCGCCGCTGGTCAACCTGTTCCTCGGTCTGAACCGGCAGCAGAAGCCGATGGACAACGTCGCCGTGCGCCGCGCGATCAACTACGCGATCAATCGTCAGAACCTGATCGACGGCGCGTTGTACGGGCTGGGCGTGCTGCCGGCATCGTTTGTCGGGCCGGCGGAATTCGCCTACGACGATGCTGGTCTCAAGATCAGCACCTACGATCCGGAGAAGGCCAAGGCGGCGCTGAAGGAATCAGGTCTGCCGGAGCCGGTGGAGATCGAATTCAGCTACGAGAACAACCGCTTCTGGCCGCAGATGGCCGAACTGATCAAGGCCGACCTCGAGGCTGTCGGCTTTACGGTGAAGCTGGACAAACTGGATGCGAGCGCGTATCCGGCGAAGATCGGCGCGGGCAAGACGCAGTTGAACATGGGCCAGCGCTCGCTGTGGGTGCCGGATCCGGACAACAAGGTACGCCTGCTGCACAGCTCGCAGGGCAGCTCGCAGTTCGAGACGGGCGTAGCTGGCAGCGACATGGCGGCGACGTACGACAAGCTGCTGGATGACGGACGCAGCGAGAGCGACCCGGAGAAGCGCAAGGCGATCTACAAGGAAATCCAGGACCTGATCCTGGAGGATCTGCCGTATGTGATGCTGGCGTACTACGAGAAGCCCTACGTGGTGGCGAAGAACATCGATGTTCCGAGCAACGCCGTGAACACCGAGCGCATCTTCCTGCGCGGCGTGAAGATCAACTAAGCGACGGCGTAACTGCTTAGGCCAGTCTGGTTCCCATCGCCAAACGCGCTGTGCCTCTGCCGAAAGGGAGGAGGCATAGCGCGTTTCGTGAAAGAAACGATCCAGGCCTGAGCAGTTGCACGACGGCAGTGTGGAAAAGAGGCAACTACGCAGACACTGGTTCATCTTTCCCACGAAACACACCGATGACCAGGCAGACCGATTCCACCGCGACATCTCGGCTGCGACGCGATGTGAAGCGTTTCACGCGCCGCTTTCGCACTGCGACTATCAGCTTCGTGTTCCTGGCGGCGATGCTGTTCGGTGCGATCGGTGCGCCGCTGCTCACGCCATATAACCCGACGATGCCGAAAATTCCGGAGCGCTTTCAGGGTCCGAGCATCGGCCATATTCTTGGCACGGACGATCTTGGGCGCGACATCGCCGCGCGCGTAATGTATGGCGCGCGCGCCACGCTGGCAGCTGGCTTCGCATCCGTGCTGCTCGCCGTGGTATTCGGCAGCGCCATCGGCCTGACGGCCGGCTATCTGGGCGGGATCGTCGACAACCTGTTGATGCGCGCGATGGACGTCGTGCTGAGCTTCCCGGCGATTCTGCTGGCGATTTTGATCGTCGCATCGCTTGGGACGGGCCTGATCAATCTGGTCCTGGCGATTGCGTTTTCGCTGGTGCCTTCGTTCGCACGCATCGTGCGAGCGATCGTGCTCGGCATCGTCACGCAGGATCACATTCTGGCGTCCGAGGCGCTCGGCGCGAGCGGGCTGCACGTGGTGCGCGCGCACCTTATCCCGAACACGCTGCCGCTGCTGCTGGTGCAGGCGACGGCGACGATGGCCGTTGCGATCAGCACTGGCGCGGCGCTGAACTACCTCGGCCTCGGGGTCGAGCCGCCGACGCCGGACTGGGGGCTGATGGTCAGCGAGGGCCAGAAGCATGTGTTCAGTGCGGCGTACATTCCGCTGATCCCGGGGGTGTTCATCACGCTGACGGTGCTGAGCGTCAACTTTATCGGCGACGCGCTGCGTGATTTCCTCGATCCGGTATTGAAACGCTGATGAACGTCGTCCGGCTGCATTCCTTGAAACACACTACGCCGCTCGTGTCGGCGACATGGTGTGTTCGGGGGCAATCGCCGCAAGGGGATCCACCATGAAATACGTGCTGACTCGATTGCTCTGGCTGCCGATCGTGCTGTGGGCCGTGGCGACGCTGACCTTCGGCGTGCTGCGGCTGGTGCCGGGCAACGCCGCTGACGTGATCTTCACGCTGAACCTGCCGCAGGAGCAGGTCGAACGCTTCAAGTCGCAGTGGGACCTGGACAAGCCGGTGTCGCAGCAGTACGTCTCGTTTTTGTCCGATGTACTGCGCGGCGACCTCGGCACGTCGATGACGTCGGCCGTTCCGATTTCGCGCCTGATGTATGAGCGCATTCCGCCGACGATCGAACTGGCGGTGACGGCGATGGTGCTGAGCGGCATCATCGGCGTGGCTGCGGGCCTGATCTCGGCGGTGACGCGCAATCGTGTGGTGGATTTTTTCGTGCGGGCGGGTTCGCTGCTGGGGATGTCCGTGCCGTGGTTCTGGATCGCGATCGTGCTGATCGTGGTGTTCGCGGTGCAGCTGAAAGTGCTGCCGGTGGGCGGGCGCATCGCCGGTGGAATGGACTACGAACGCATCACCAATTTCATGGCGATCGACATGATCGCCACACAGAACTGGCCGGCGTTGTTGAGCCACCTGCGGCATCTGCTGCTGCCGTCGGCTGCGATCGGGCTGACGTCGGCCGGCTTCGTAGCGCGGCTGACGCGCGCGGCGATGCTGGAAGTCATGGGCCGCGATTACGTACGCGCGGCGCGGGCGAAGGGCTTGCCCGAACGCACTGTGGTGATTCGTCACGCGCTGCGCAACGCGCTGTTGCCGGTGATGACATTTCTTGGCCTGCAGTTCGGCGCGCTGCTGGGCGGCGCGGTGATCACCGAAATCGTGTTCAGCTGGCCGGGCCTCGGGCGCATGCTGCTGGACGGCATCCTGCGGCGTGACTACCCGGTGGTGCAGGCGACGGTGATCGTGGTGGCCTCGATCTACGTGGTGGTGAATCTGGCCGTCGACGTGTTGTATCACGTGGTCGACCCGCGGCTGCGAGGGCGGTAACGCATGATGAACATGAAATTCGCCTGCGTGGCGGCCGGCGTGCCCGGCAGAAATTTTGCGGAGCAGTGTGCAGCGATCGCGCGCGCGGATTGCGGCGGCGTCGAGACGATTGTGTTCCCGGACACGCCGTTCGAGCGCTGGCAGGCCGAAGTGCGCGCGGCGGCGTCCGACGCCGGCATCGAACTTGTGACCGTGATCCTGGGCGGGCTGGCGCTGCACCGAACCGGGCAGGACGCGTACGTGCGTGAATCGATGCAGGCGATCGCCGAACTCGGCGCGCGCGTGCTGCTCACGCCGGAATATGCGGCGCAGGATCCGCTGCCGATTTTTCCGCCGTATCCCGCGGCGGCGGCCGAAGAGCACGCGCGTGTGCGCGCGGCGATGCGCACGATCGGCCGCAGCGCGACGGAGCTGCGCTGTGCCGTGCACGTCGAACCGATCACGCAGTTCGAGAGCCGCTTCTGCCGCAGCGTGGCCGATGCGGCGGCGCTGTGCGCGGCCGCCGAGAGCGCGCACGTTTCGCTGGTGCTCGACACGCACAACATGAACATCACCGAGGCGTCGATCGTCGAGAGCATGCGTACGGTCGGCGATCGCATCGGGCACATGCATTTCGCCGACAGCAATCGGCTGCCGCCGGGCCATGGACATATTCCATTCGGCCCGATCCTGGCGACGCTGGACGAACTGCGCTACGGCGGCTGGATCAGCTTCGAGTGCGCGTTCCCGGGCGAATTCGGCGCGACGCTGCGGCGCTGCGTCGAGGAATTGCGACGTTCCGTGGAGGTCCTGTGATGAAGACGTTCGACCCGCTGGATGCGGCGGTGCTGCGCGATCCGTATCCGACGTACGCACACTATCGCGAACACGATCCGGTGCACTGGGGTGTGCCGGGCGACCCGACGACCGATGGCACGTGGTACGTCTTTCGCTTCGACGACGTCGTGGATGTGCTGAAAGACCCGCGCTTCGGCCGCGAAGTGCATCGCATCAAACCGCAGCCGCCGCCGGAGCAGCCGCTGCTGGCGGAGATCGCCTCGAAGTGGATGTTCTTCCGGGACCCGCCGGAGCACACGCGCCTGCGCGGCCTGGTGACCAAGGCATTCACACCGCGCGTAGCGGAGCGCATGCGCGCACGCATCGCGTGGCACGCCGATCGGCTGCTGAGCGAGGCGCAGGCCTTGTCGCGCATCGACCTGATCGCCGACTACGCGCGCATGCTGCCGACGCTGATCATTGCAGAAATCGTCGGCGCTCCGCCCGAGGACTGCAAGATGTTCCTGCCGTGGTCGATCGCGCTGGCAGCGACGCTGGAATTTCGGCAGACACCGGAGGTGCGTCGGCAGGGCGCGATTGCGGTGAACGAGCTGCTGAGCTATTTGCGCACGCTGGCCGCGCAGCGGCGCGCCGAGCCGCGCGATGATCTGCTGACGGCGCTGCTGCAGGCCGAGGACGGCGGCGCCAGCCTGAGCGAGGACGAAGTGCTGGCGACGATCATGCTGCTGCTGACGGCGGGCAACGACCCGACCGAGCATTTCATCGGCAACGCCTTGCTCGCGCTGCTGCGGAATCCGGCGCAGGCAGAATGGCTGCACGCGCATCCGTCGGCGATCGACACGGCGTCGGAAGAACTGCTGCGCTACGACAGCTCGGTGCAGGCGACGTTTCGCTATGCGCTGGAGGACGTGGAGCTGCGTGGCCGGCGCATCGCCGCCGGGCAGCACGTGGCGATCGTGTTCGGCTCGGCGCTGCGCGATCCGGCGTATTGCACGCGGCCGGACGAGATTGATTTGGTGCGCCGTACCAGCGCGCTGCCGTATGGCTTCGGCATTCACTTCTGCCTTGGCATGCCGCTGGCACGCGTGATCGGCCAGGTGGCGATTGGGCGGGCGCTGACGCATCTGCCGAATATGAAGCTGGCGGAACAGACCCTCGAATGGGAGGATCGCTTCGCCGTGCGCGGATTGAAGGCGCTGATGGTGTGAAGGGAAGAGGGGAGAGAGAAGAACGGAGAACCAACAGGAAAAAGCTGCAGGACAAAGTAGGAAGGATTACGGGTGCGGCGCGCGGCATCGGACGCGCGACGGCATTGAAGTTCGCGCAGGAAGGCTGCCATGTGGCCTTGTCAGATATGAACCTCGCCGGTGTCGAAGAGACGGCTGCGCTGTGCCGCGCGCACGGCGTGAAGGCGATCGCCA